>CAZFFP010000057.1:0-11592 GCA_964518215.1 uncultured Chitinophagaceae bacterium | reverse complement strand
ATGCCAATAATTGTGTGATTGTTCGTTCGGCTACTATTACTCAACCCGATTCTTTAATTCTTTCTTATACCAAAGAAAATGTATTGTGTAATGGTAATGCCGAAGGCTCTATTGATTTGAGCGTTTCAGGCGGCACTGCTCCTTACTCCTACTCTTGGAGTAATGGCAGCACAACTCAGGATTTGAATAATATTATTGCAGGAACTTACTCGGTTACTGTTGCCGATGCTAAAGGTTGTGTAGCCAATGAAACTATTGTCATTACTCAACCTGATATTTTAATACTGAACGGAACGGTTACAAATGTTACCTGCTTCGGATTCAACAACGGAAATATTCAGATTTCGATTTCGGGAGGCGTTACTCCTTATACTTATAACTGGTCGCATGGAGCTACCACGCAACATGCCACTAACATGATTGCAGGAAATTACTCGCTTACTGTGCGCGATGCGAATGGTTGTGAAATTTCTCAAGCATATACGGTTACTCAACCCACTGAATTAATTTCTTCCATTTTCAATACCGAAGTAAGTTGTTTTGGAGGAAACGATGCGGGCATTGTTATTAACCCATTGGGAGGAATCACTCCTTATGCTTATTTATGGAATGATGGCATCACCACTCCAAACAGAACCAATCTCTTTGCAGGAACCTATTCGGTTACCATTACCGATGCAAATAATTGTGTGATTGTTCGTTCGGCTACTGTAAGTCAACCCGGTTCTTTGATTCTTTCTTATGCCAAAGAAAATGTATTGTGTAACGGTAATGCAGAAGGCTCGATTGATTTGAGCGTTACGGGCGGCACTGCTCCTTACTCCTACTCTTGGAGTAATGGCAGCACTACACAAGATTTGAATAATATCATTGCAGGAACTTACTCGGTTACAGTTACCGATGCTAAAGGTTGTGTAGCCAATGAAACGATTGTCATCACTCAACCTGATATTTTAATACTGAACGGAACGGTTACAAATGTTACCTGTTTCGGTTTCAATAATGGAAATATTCAGATTTCCATTTCGGGAGGGGTTACTCCTTATACTTATAACTGGTCGCATGGAGCTACCACGCAACATGCCAACAATTTGATTGCAGGAAATTACTCGCTTTCTATCCGCGATGCGAATGGTTGCGAAATTTCTCAGGCATACACCGTAACAGAACCAACTCAATTAATTTCTTCCATTTCTAATACTGATGTAAGTTGTTTTGGTGGAAATGATGCGGATATTGTAATTAACCCCTCTGGCGGAACAGTGCCTTACACTTATCTGTGGAACGATGGCATCACCACTCCAAACAGAACCAATCTTTTTGCTGGAACTTATTCGGTTACCATTACCGATGCCAATAATTGTGTGATTGTTCGTTCGGCTACTATTACTCAACCCGATTCTTTGATTCTTTCTTATACCAAAGAAAATGTATTGTGTAACGGTAATGCCGAAGGCTCCATTGATTTGAGTGTTTCGGGTGGCACTGCTCCTTACTCCTACTCTTGGAGCAATGGCGGCACTACACAAGATTTGAATAATATCATTGCAGGAACTTATTCTGTTACTGTTACCGATGCTAAAGGTTGTGTAGCCAATGAAACGATTGTCATCACTCAACCTGATATTTTAATACTGAACGGAACGGTTACAAATGTTACCTGTTTCGGTTTCAATAATGGAAATATTCAGATTTCCATTTCGGGAGGGGTTACTCCTTATACTTATAACTGGTCGCATGGAGCTACCACGCAACATGCCAACAATTTGATTGCAGGAAATTACTCGCTTACTGTGCGCGATGCCAATGGTTGCGAAATTTCTCAGGCATACACGGTTACTCAATCGCCACTGCTCACTGCAACACGTTTCACTGCTAATGTATCGTGTCATGGCGGCAATGATGGTGCGGTTTATCTGAGTTCGGGTGGTGGAACTTTGCCCCACTCCTATTTGTGGAACGATGGCAACACTTCCAAAGACAGAACTCATCTTCCCGTAGGAAATTACAGCGTAACCGTTACTGATGCCAATGGATGTTCTTTAACAAGAAATGCCAATATTACACAACCTAACCCGTTAGCCATTGCCTCTGTGCAAACACATATTAAATGTAACGGAGTGGCGCAGGGAGTTGTTGATTTACAGGTAAATGGCGGTGTAGGCCCTTACCGTTATATCTGGAATAACGGAGCTACAACTGCAAGCATTAATAATCTTGCCGCAGGAAATTATAGTGCAACTGTTACCGACCACAATAATTGCACTATCACACATGCGGCTACCATTACCGAGCCGCCTTTGCTTACCATGACTCATGATGTAAGCCATGTTTCGTGCTTTGAATTTTCTGACGGAAAAATAGAACTCACTATTGCAGGCGGAGTGCCACCTTATACTTATATCTGGAATACCGGGGCTACAACCAAAAATATTCATGGAGTTGTTGCCGGAAACTATTCGGTTACCATGCGCGATGCCAATGCTTGTCAAATCATTCGCTCGTTTGTGATTAATCAGCCAACGGCATTGCAACTTGCTTCTACTCATCAGGATGTTTCTTGTTTCGGTGGAAATAATGGAAACATACAGGTACAGGTTACGGGCGGTACTACTCCATACACCTATTCGTGGAATGATGGAGTAAACACTTTGAACCGCAATACGCTCATTGCCGGAATTTATCGCCTCACAGTTACAGATGCCAATGGATGCATCATCAGCGATACCACCGACATTACTCAGCCCGATTTGTTACAGGTAGCCTCTACTCATGAAAATGTTACTTGCAACGGACAATCGAACGGTTCTGTTGATATTGAAGTTACAGGCGGCACTTTGCCATACTCTTATAACTGGAGCAATGGCTCCACAACTCAGGATATTTCGCAAATTCCTGTAGGGTTTTATTCGCTTACAGTTACCGATGCTAAAGGTTGTATTGCCGGAAAAACCGTGCAGATTACCCAACCGGCTACACTCAACACTACCCATAACATCACTCACGTTTCTTGTTTCGGAGGAAATAATGGCCGCATCGGCATACAAACATCGGGAGGAACAACACCTTATCAATACTTATGGTCAGACAGCGCTACCACACCCGGCAGAACAGGATTGATGGCAGGCACCTATCGTCTGACAGTTACGGATGCAAAAGGTTGTATTACCACTCACACTTACCAAATTCAAGAGCCGGCACGATTGCAACTGATGGCTTTAAGAAACAGTGTTTCGTGCAGCGGTATGAGCGATGGCTCTATTGCTGCCAATACATCAGGAGGCATAGCGCCATATACTTATCAATGGAACACGGGAGCTACTACACAAAATATTCAGCAACTGAACGGGGGCAATTATTCTGTTACTGTTACCGATATGAACGGCTGTTCGGTTGCTGCTTCTTTCAATTTGCTGGAGCCTCCGGCTGTTTCGGTAGCGGTATTTGTTCCGGAAAAAATTTGTAAAAATGCTTCTAACGGGAGAGCGGCTGCACAAGTAACGGGCGGGTTGTTCCCATATCAATATCAGTGGAACAATAACGCTACCACTTCCATCATTAATTATCTTCCGAGAGGAACTTATGATGTAACGGTAACTGATGCCAACGGTTGTTCAACAACTGCATCAAATGCGGTTTTGGAATATCAATATAATGCGGACTTGATTTCTGATATGATGATTGCTTGCCCCGGAGAAACGATTCGCTTTTCAGACATTTCTGTTTCAGACCATAGCATTGTAAATCGTCAATGGAATTTAGGAGATAACCATACTGCTTTGGGCGATACCGCTTCGCACAGCTATGCACAACCGGGTAATTATACCGTTTCGCTAATCATCACAACTTCGGCAGAATGTGCAGATACCGCACAAACGGTGATTCAGGCTTTGCCCAGACCCACCGCCAATGCCGGAAGTAATGTAATGATTTGTCCGGGCGATACCGCAATATTGATTGGCAACGGAGGTATCACCCGCCATTGGAGAGCCGATAGCACTTTGTTTGCCGCGGGTAATCAGGCATGGGTATTTCCCGATACTGCCACGGTTTATTATCTCACCGTAGTTGATTTTAATGGCTGTGCCAATACCGATAGTGTGTTGGTGGATTTACATCCGTTAAGCCCCGTTACGGTTACTGACGATATGACGATTTGTTCGGGAGAACAGGCTGTTATTTCTGTAAATGCCAATGGAACAGTAGCATGGTCGCCCGCACATCTGACCGATTGCGACAACTGTGCTACCACCGTGGCAAAACCTTTAACAGATACCCGATTCAATGCTTTAATAACCGATGGAAACGGTTGCAGACAAGTAGCTTTTGTGGACATTGCCGTGGCTCCCCTTCCGCAGGGAATTATTACGCCTTCTTCTGTTTTATGCGATGGCGATTCGATGATGATTCAGGCAGCAGGAGGCGAAACTTATCAATGGTCACCACAAGGCTCACTGAGCGACCCGACTATTGCCACCCCCATTGCAAAGCCCATGCATACTACCACATATAGGGTTACCATTACCAACGAATTTAATTGTTGGATGTACGATAGCGTTACCGTTTCTTTAGTTCCATATCCGATGGTGACGGTTCCCGATAGTTTGAAATTCTGTTTGGGCAACGGTACACCAGTACAGTTAGACCCGCAATATCAGTATGAGTGGATTCCGGCAACAGGTTTATCCTGTGCGAATTGTGCCGACCCGTTGGTGAATCCTAACGAGGACATTCAATATCATATAATTATTCGTGCAGGAAACAGTTGTTCGGCAACCGACAGTTTGCATGTAACTGTTTATCCTTTGCCTGAAGTAACTGCCGGACGCGACCGAACCATGTGCGCGGGCGATGAAACACAATTGCAGGCAGCTTCTGCAACGGCAGTTTCTTATCAATGGACTCCGGCTGCGGGTTTGAGCAATCCATTCGTATCAAATCCTGCTGCTGCACCGAATACCACAACACAATATTCAATTTCGGTTACAGATGCCAACGGATGCAGCGCTTCCAATACTTTGAATATTGAAATTCTGCAACAGATTGCTGCCTTGTTAGATTCTTCGCATCATTTATGTATCGGGCAATCGGTAACCATTGCTCCGGTAATCATTGCTGCGGGCGATGCCATTCAATATCAATGGTTGCCACGCAATGCTTTTGCAGATGATACCGCTCCCATGCAAACCCTCTCTCCCACTGCCGATGCAGAATACATGCTGATTATTTCGGGCGGAAGTTGTGTGCCCGACACGCATTATATCAATGTTCTTGTGCATGATTATCCAACAGTAGAATTGTTTGCTCCGCAATATGTGATAGCGGGTGATACCTTCAGAGTGTTTGCCGAATCGGACGCACAGAAATATTACTGGCTGCCTGCCGAATATTCCGGCTGCACCGATTGCAATACCCTTCATGCAGCAATTCATCAACGCACTACTTTTAAAGTAGGTGCAGTGAACGAATACGGTTGTGTAACAAGCGATTCGATAGATGTGCGCGTGTTTGAAAGTTGCACCGATGATGTATTCATTCCAAATGCATTCACACCTAATAATGACGAACTGAATGATAAATTCAGAGTGCGTTCACATTCACTTCAGGCTATTAAAATATTCAGAATTTTCAATCGCTGGGGCGAGTTGGTATTTGAAACCAGCGACATCAATCATGGCTGGGATGGCACTTACAAAGGAAAAACCCTCAGCACCGATGTGTTTGCTTACTATGTTGAAGGCGTTTGCTCCAACGGCACTTCGGTGTTTTTAAAAGGGAATGTTACGTTGCTACGATAGTTATTGTAGCTGAATGTTAAAGTTTCAGAAGAAACTTCATGGTATCAACTCCATCGGCATAATCCCATAATTCAGGCTGTTGTGATTTTCCGAAAGGAATAAAACGATTTTCATCAGCTCCCACTACGCATTGAATTTGGACTTTATTTTCTTCCAAAAACTTTAATCCTTCTTGTTCATTTTTTCTTTCTGAATAATGCAGCGTAGCAATGCGCGAAGCTATACTTTGATTTTTTACGAGCATCACATAATTAGTTACTAAATGAGGAATCTTATTCATCAACAACAAGGTCCGATTGTAGTCATAATTATTCTTGTATGGGTCTTCGTTCATCAAGGGTTCATAGATTTCATCCCAAAGTTTGAGTAGAGGCGAAAAATCATATCCTTGCGGCACACATAAATGAGATACATTTCGGCAGCCCAAACCAAAATATGTAAAAACATCTTTTCCTAAATCTTTCAGTTGCTGCTCATTTTCATTACCCGTGAGCCATGCCACAGAATTGCGGTTTTTCCGAATGATATGAGGCTGTTTTCCAAAATATTGTTCAAAATATCTTGCTGAGTTATTACTTCCTGTCGCAATTACAGCATCCATATTATTAAATCTTTCCGCATAAATAATATGTCCACTGAAAGCAGGCGCTGTTGAAACAAGTTGTTTTGTGATTGGCGGCAAAAGCAAACTGTCTTTCGATGAAAGCTTTATGACTGCTGTATTACCTGTTATCAAAACACAAAGCAAATCATGAAAGCCGACCATCGGCAAATTACCCGCCATAATAATTCCTACTTTTTTGGGAGCAGTGCCTTCAATTATGTTAAAAGGTAAAAGCCATGCATTGAGTTTGGCTTCGCTGAGAAAATTTTCCGCAATAGACTGTATTGCCTGTCGGGTATTTTCAGGAGTAAACCACCGATTGCCGAAATAAATCTGTTGCAACAAAGCATTATTCATCGCTAATTCCTCCTGCATCCATGAACCTAATGCAACCAAAGCCGTTATTCGTGTGTTGAAAGACATCAATTAGTAAGTTAAGTTGTGATTTGCCGTCTGTGTAGCGTATTTTTGCAACCGATTTCAAAGTTAAAGCATAAAAAAAGATTGACTTATGGCGATAATGATTACAGATGAATGTATTAATTGTGGTGCTTGCGAACCGGAGTGTCCGAATAATGCAATTTATGAAGGTGGTGTTGAATGGGCGATTACCGATGGCACCAATATTAAAGGACAAATAGTTTTGATTGATGGCAGAAGTATTGATGCCGAACTTAAAAACGCTCCAATTTCTGAAGAGTTTTATTATATCGTTCCCGATAAATGCACTGAATGTGTAGGCTTTCACGAAGAGCCTCAGTGTGCCGCAGTTTGCCCTGTTGACTGCTGCGTGCCTGACCCCGACCACGTAGAAAGTAAGGAAACACTTTTAGGCAAAAAAGAAAATCTGCATTTGTAAGAAGTTGTTTGGATTTCTTTTAATCGTAATTTTTCCTGAACTACAGGTATTCTATTGCTCTTTTATAAATCAGAAAAAGGATTAGAACTTTAATACAAAATGCTGTTTCACTTTTTGTTCCTTTCTGAAAAATACTATTCCAAAACGAAACAGGTCGAAAGATAACCGAACTGATTCATCGTTGATAATTTCCTGCCAGGCTAACTCCATTTCTTCCGACCAGTGAATATCATCGAAAATAAAAACCGAATCGTTTCGAGCTGCCTTTTTTAACATGCCGAAATATTTAATGGTAGGCGCTTTGCGGTGATTGCCATCAATAAAAGCGAGGTCAACAGCTTTGATTTTACTAATAACGTTTGGCAGGGCTTCATCAAAAGACTCATGCACCAACGAAACATTACTTAACTCAAGCGCTGCAATATTCTCTTGAGCTACCTTAAATATTTCACCGCTCCCTTCTATAGAAATTATTTGTGCCCCACCATTACCCAATGATAAGTAAGCCGTTGAAATTCCGGTTCCGGTTCCTATTTCTACAATACTTTCAGGCTTAAAATATTTTGAAATTCTGAATAATAGCCTGCCATATTTTTTAGGAACACCGGTGTTTTTAACAATATCAGAAATACTGCGTTTCGAATCGTTCATGACGGCAGAGCCTGCTCCACGGTCGTTGATAAAAATTTGAACGTTGCTGTGTTTTAAACGTTGAACAAGTGCGGCAACGCTGTCATACGCGCTAGAGTGATGGCGGTCTTCCAGAATTTCTGTAATAAATTTGAATACGAAAGGCGAATGCACATCAAATTTCGTTTCAGAATGAAACCTATACTTCAACCATGACCATATATAGCGAAATCTGTTCAGAAAAATATTTTAAATGCTGAATGAATCAAAAGAGTGAACAAAAATAGGTGGTGTTTGCCATTGAAAGCATTATTTATATTTCAAACCGGAAAAGACATTGATGAAAACATCTTTAAATATCGCGCTGTTGCTCTTGTTGTTTTTGAATCAGAAAGCTGTGGCTCAAAAAGGAGCGCATTTCGGTTTTCAAACAGCCATAACTTCGGCATGGATACTGAATCAGAACAATGCGCGCACGCTAGAAGATTATCCCGAAATTGCCCGCTCCGAATTAGATTATAAGTTGAATTTCGGCTGGCAGTTTGGCGGCACTGCAGGTTATAATTTCACTCATCAATGGGGCGTTCAAATTCAACCCATGTTTGACAAACGCGGACAGAAATATGAAGATGATTTTTCGCTCGGCTCCGGCCCTCTGAATGTGAAGCGCAATATTGATTTATCGTATTTCGCCATTCCTGTGTTGGGAAAATACACCAGTAAACGTTCTGAAAATATTAAGGCTTACGTTGTTGCCGGACCACAATTCGGATTTCTATTGAATGCCTCAGAATCGGTTGTTTTAAATGATGTTCCTAAAATTGACAATGTAGAAGCCGAAAGAAAATTTCGTGCTTTTGATGCAGGCTTTGCATTGGGTTCGGGTGTAGAATTGTATTTCAAGCAACACTTTTACCTCCATTTTGGACTCAACACTTACATGGGGCTTACCGATATTAATTCCGACCTCATCAGCGGATTCATCAGCAAAAACGATTCGGACTATAAACCCTCAAGAAATTTCGTGGGCGGACTGAGTATCGGGTTTCATTATTTGGTAAGCAAGCGCAGCACCAGCGCGTGGAAAACCCCTTCATTTCCTTTACAAAATACAGGAAAGAAAAAACATTATAAAATGGATTGAGGCGATTCAGAACGTCCTTTCTTATATTTACACCCATGCATTTTTTTTATACACTGCTACTGTTTATTTTCCTGATTGCCCCCACCTTGCAGGCGCAAAAAATAAACCTTTCCGAAGGAAAAAAAATCTCTTCGCGCTCCCCGCAATTCCGCATATTAGGAAAAAACAGCGAAGGCATTATTCTCCATGAATACGGACGCTACGACAACACCATTGAATGTTATTCGGGCAATATGAAAATGAAATGGAAAAGAAATATTTCCATCAAACAGGAGAATTCTCAGATTAAAAAAATAATGCTCTATCCCGAATCATCGAATATTATTTACGTTTCGAATCAAAAAACATTTTGGGTAGTGTATGCTCAGCGCATGGATGCACGATTTGCCAGCGGCTTGAAATTTTTGGCTGTAGATACCGTAGATTATGGCAAAAACAATCTTGCCGACAACCTGAAAGTGGCAAACTCTAAAAACCGCGAATACATTGTGGCTTTTTACCCCGAACCGGGTGTTAATTCGCTGCATTTTATAGTGTTTAATAAAGAACTCGAAATTTTGCTCAAGCAACGTTTCGACTTTCCCCTGCCCGATGGCGATTACAATTTGCAGGATGTTTTGATAGACAACGATGGAAACATATATATTGCCCTTTACGACAATACCAAATTGAAACGCAGCGATGAACTGATTTCGCGCACCCGGCTGTTTGCCATTTACCGCAACGAAAGCCATTACGAAATTCAGCCCATTCACCTGGAACTGAATAGGTTTGTTTTTGGAAGCATCAGATTTGAAACCGACAATGTGAACGGGCAACTGTTGGTATGCGGATTATATTCTGATGAAAACAGAAAAATTGCCAAAGGATATTTCTATAAAACTTTCGATTACAAAAACAGGCAGTTTAATCATAGCCGTTATAATGAGTTTTCTAAAGAATTATTTATAGAAATAGCCGGCAAAGATGCAGGTTCGAACCTTGATGGGCTGAGCACTTTCGAAATTACCGATTTAGTGCCCCGGTTTGATGGAGGAATGATTCTTATAGCCGAATCTCGGTTTTCAAATGTAGAAAGTATGCAGGTGCCCTCGTTTGTTCCGGCTGCGGGTCCTACGTTCAGAACCGTAACCGTTACTTATTATAACGATGTCATGATGATTTCACTCAATCCTTCGGGAACCGAAGACTGGGTTCGGGTATTGCGCAAAAAACAGGTTTCTGAAGACGATGAAGGTTTCTTTTCTTCTTATGCCTTATTTATTAAAGGCAGCGAACTGAATTTTTTATACAACGAAGACATTTATCAAAATGCCAATCTGCTCAATTTTAAAATCACCCCAACCGGAGTAACGGAGCGTATCATGGTACTCAATTCCAACAATTCTGAAGTAATGATAGCGCCTCGATTAGGCAAACAGGTTTCTTCCGATGAAATAATAATTCCGAGTTTCAGAAAAAATGCCCTGAAGCTGGTAAAACTGACTTTTAAATAAGCCTTTTCCCCGCAATCACCAAATGTGTAAATCTTTAGAATAAGATAATGGTTGGCAAGTCAATCAAATCTTTATATTTGTTTCCAAACTAAAAACGACATGAAATTTATTGCTAATACAAGTGCTTTGCTGAAACAGCTTCAACTCATCAGCGGTGTGGTGGGGACCAATAGCGTATTACCTATACTCGAAAACTTTCTTTTTGATTTAAAAGGCTCCGACCTCACGGTATTTGCCACCGACCTCGAAACCTCCATGTCGGCTGCACTCGAAGTAGACTCAAAAGATAAAGGAAAAGTTGCGCTGCCCGCGAAAATGCTTTTAGAAATCCTGAAAACACTGCCCGAACAGCCGCTCACGTTCAACTTCGAGCCGAAAACTTATGCTGTTGAAATTACCTCCGACAATGGCAAGTATAAATTGAGCGGAGAAAATGGCGATGACTTTCCTAAAATTCCGGTAGCAGAAAATGTTACCAACCTGAACCTTTCGGCATCGGTGCTTGGAAAAGCGATTGCCAAAACGATTTTTGCCGTGAGCAACGATGAATTGCGCCCTGCCATGACGGGCGTTTATTTTCAATTAGACCCCGAAGGAACCACCTTTGTAGCAACCGATGCTCATAAATTAGTTCGCTATCGCAGAACCGATGCTCGCAGCGACAGCGCTTCTGCTTTTATTGTTCCGAAGAAGGCGCTCAACCTTTTAAAAAACGCGCTTCCGGGCGATAACACCACGGTGAATATTTCCTATAACAATTCCAATGCTTTTTTCAATTTCGGCAATACCAACCTTATTTGCCGGTTGATTGATGCCCGCTACCCCGATTATAATGCTGTAATCCCTGTAAATAATCCAAATAACCTTACCGTTCCCAGATTAGAGCTGCTCAATTCCATGAAACGTATTTCCATTTTCTCCAACAAAACCACCCATCAGGTGGTATTGAAAATTAATGGTAATGAACTTCAGATTTCGGCTCAGGATTTAGATTTTTCTAATGAAGCCAACGAAAAACTTGCCTGCACCTACGAAGGCGAAGACATGGAAATTGGTTTCAA
>CAZFFP010000056.1:0-25148 GCA_964518215.1 uncultured Chitinophagaceae bacterium | reverse complement strand
TGAGGCGCGATGAAATGCGTGCTTCTAAAATTATGCAGGAGCGAGTGATTAAAACAAAAAACATAAAAATTTACTGGAACAGCGAAACCGATGAAATTCTTGGCGATAAAGCTGTTACGGGAGTGCGTATTAAAAACAATCAAACAGAAGAGACCATTGAAATTCCGATTACCGGATTTTTTGTTGCCATAGGACACACGCCTAATTCTGCCATCTTTCAGGAGTATTTAGAAACAGATGAAACCGGTTATATCATTGTAGAAAAAGGTACTACCCGAACCAATGTAGAAGGCGTATTTGCCTGTGGCGATGTGCAGGATAAAACCTACCGACAAGCCGTAACCGCTGCCGGAACCGGTTGTATGGCTGCCTTAGAAGCCGAGCGCTATCTTGCTGCCAAAGAAGTGGAAACTTCTGCCGTGTAAACTTTTTTAATTTTTTCAAAATGAATATTCAGCTTCAGGAAAATTCCGACTTGCTGAATTTGCTCGTAACGGATGTTTCGGTTAAAATAGATTTTTATTTGCAACAGATACCTTCTGAACTGCATAGGATTCTTCTTTTCGATGAAATAAAACACCCGCACAAAAAAGCCGAATATCTGGCAAGCCGCTATGCACTTTGGCTCTTGAAAGGCGATGAAGGAATTATTCAGTTAAAAAAAAACGATAACGGAAAGCCTTTTATACATGAGCACGAGAGCATCTCTATAACTCATTCTGCCCAACATGTGGCTGTGCTGTCAGTGCACTCTAAATCCTGTGGCATTGATACTGAAGTGATACATCCTCGCGTAAAAAAAATTGCATCGAGGTTTTTATCGGAAGAAGAAAAAAGCAGTTTGATTTCGGAAGAAGATATTCAAATGCTTACCCTTTTGTGGTCTGCCAAAGAATCTGTTTATAAATGCTTTGGAAATGAAACCATATCTTTTGATTCGAATATTTCATTTCAATTGCCTGAAAAAACAGAAAATCAAAAGGGAATACTTTCTGGAAAAATTATTACCAATAATACACCAACAGCAGTGCAGGTTCATTTTTCTTTTATAGATGATTCGGTGTTGACTTATATTGTTTGTTGAGCGGTGCCGAAGTGATTACTTCAGTTTTTTTCCTTTTCACTTTCTTCAACATGCGCTCGCCTTCATTTACAACAAAACGCTTCCCTATAATTTCGTTGTAATCGTGGCTTTTAATATTGCTCACGAAAATGTGGTCGCAAAGCACTTTTTCATTTGAAATAGTGAGCAGGAAATATCCGTGTGCGTAGCCGTCAACAAATTTCACATGCGGATTCATGGCTCTTACGCCTCTGCTCACTAAAGGTATTTTCTTGCCCAAATTTCTTGAAGTAACAGAAGCGGTAATAAATTCTACACCATAACTGTTTTTTCCGTTTCTGCGATTATAATTCTTCATAGGAATATTGCAACTCCATGCGGTGTGTATATCGCCCGAAAGCACCACGAGATTGTTGATGTTGTTTTTTTCAATGATGTCGAAGAATCTATTTCTTTCTGCCGGATAGCCATCCCATTGGTCGGCATTGCCTATTTTAATTTTGTTATTGAGCGGATTGTGAATCAACAACGGACTTAGCATGATTTGCTGCCCCACCATGAGCCATTTGCCGTTGTAGTTTTTTACGGTTTCGCTAAACCATTGCAATTGTTCTTTGCCTAATAAACTTCTACTCTCCAGATTCAGCAACGAATCGGTGATGAGCGTTTTAGACTTTACTTGCTCGTCTCTGCCAACAATGCGCGTGTCTAACATCACCAGATGAAGCAGGTTGCCAAACTCAAAATTGCGGTAAATCTTTTCAGGGCTGTTTTCATCTGCCACGCGAACGGGAAGCCATTCGAGATAAGCCTTCACCGAATTTTGTAAACGAGTTGCCCAATCGCCTTGTGTTTTAGGGTTGTGGTTTTGCGCTCCGTCTTTCCAGGTGTTGTTGGCATGTTCGTGGTCGTCCCACACGCAAATCCAAGGAAACAGTCGGTGCGCTTCCATCAGGTCTTTATCTAAACGATAGGCTTTATAGCGTTTGCGATAATCATCTAAAGAAACTATTTCGTGAATCGGATAATTTTCTCTGACTCTCAACGCGCGTTTTTCGGGTTCTTGGTATTTCACCGTATAACCGGCAGATTCGTAGATATAATCGCCCAGAAACACAATGGCATCGGCTTCATTTCTGCTGACAATATTCTTATAGGTATTGTAGTATCCAAACTCATAATCCTGACAACTGGCAACTACCAACCGCACATTTTGAGCTTCGTGTTTTTGAGGTAAAGTTTTGGTTCGCCCTATTGGTGATTCATGTTCGAGATAGCGGAAGCGGTAGAAATATCGGGTATTCGATTGCAGCTTGTCGGCATCTACTTTAATGATGAAATCATTTTCTCTGCTTGCCATGAAAATTCCCTGATTGGCAATGTGGCTGAACATACTGTCGGCAGCGATTTCCCAAACTACCTCGATGGAATCGGCAAGGGTTTGAACTTCAATTTTTGACCAAATAATTACCCGGTCTTGCAGCGGGTCGCCTGAAGCTACGCCATAGTAAAAGGGGTGGAGCGAGGCATCTTTCAGCGCATCGAGGTAGGATTCTGCACGGGTATAAGTAAGTGTAAAAATTAATAGAAGAAAGAGGATTGTTTTGCTGTAAGTCAACTTCACGGATATGAAAATATTTATTGGCTTGAATGTAATAAAGATTCTTAAGACACGAAATTGATAAGTATGGTTGCTTGATGTTGAATGATAGCTGCTGTCGAAGTGAGTGTAGTTATAATTATTGCTTAACGTGAACATTTGGGATAAAAATGATATTAATAATTGAGGACACCCGCAGCAAAATGATTCCTTGTTGGAGGATGTGATTTTTTTCATTTCGGCTTTGTAACCTTCTTCATACTTCAGCGTAAAAGGAGGCAAATCATTATTCGAAATGAGAACTTTCACTCAACAATCTAAGTCTAAAAAATCAAGTTATCTCTTTGCAAAAGAACCTTTTGCCTTAATACTGGCAACCTTGGTGTGCATGAGTTTTACTTCTGTTGCAGGCACCTATAAAACCTTTACGGATGGCAAATATTCTGCCTCAACAGTTTGGCAAACCGGCTATCCGGGCAATATGATTAAAGAAAACGATACTGTTTATATCAATTCTAAAGTCGAAATGACTTCAGATATAATTGTGAAAGGTATTTTAATAGTAACAGAATCGAGTTTGCTCACAGGAAATTACAGCCTGATAGTTACCGAAACAGGTTATTTTTCAAACAGAGGGTTAACCCTTACCAAAGCCGTTAACAACAAAGGTGTTTTGACAAATCATCATATACTTGAAGTTTCGGGCGATATGATTAATTCAGGAAAAATAAAAAACAACCAAAGCATTTTGGTGGGAAATATTACCGATAATTTAGGCGAAATCTCCGGAAACAAAGGCTATTTCATTTCCAATAAGCAATTTGTGAATAATGCCACAGGAACCCTGAAAGGCAATACCGACTATTGTTCCAATGCTTTTTCGAGCCTCAATGGCGCAAAATTAGATTCTGCCAATATCAGCTTCTGCGGAAACAGGATTTTTACTTCAACTTATCTTACCGCCAGTGTGAAATTGCAGGGGATTCAAATAAATTTGAATAATCCTTCACAGTCTTTTTCTGCCTACAAAATCGAGAAAAGCTCAGATGGAGAAAACTATACAACTATAGCTACAGTTAAAAGAAATGAAATAAAAGAGCCTACTGAAACTTTCAGATATAACGACCCTACACCTCTAAAAAGCGATGAGTTGTTCTATAGAGTTTCTATCGTAAATACAAATGGTTCCGAGCAAATGGTGCCTGCGGTAAAAGTCCTCAGCAAACCGCAATATGCCGGAATTGCAAAATTATAATACCCTACCATCTTTCGATTTTATGAGTGTTTTGAAAACTATGCAGGGATAGAACTTGTGGCGAGAAATAGTTATGTGCGAATGATATTTTGAGTGTTTGATTGTGAGGATATGGATGGTTTGGTCGAAAAGAAGCCGGTTTCAATTTTGAAACCGGCTTCTTTTATTTCCAAAATCCCTTGCTGAAAGTTCACTACTTTTGCGGGAAAGGGTTATTAGCTCAGTTGGTTCAGAGCACCGCCTTGACAGGGCGGGGGTCACTGGTTCGAGCCCAGTATAACCCACCAATTCATCTTCTTATGGGGTTTTTACTTTTCGAAAAAAGAACAAATCCGAATCTTTGATATTCTCATACTTTGCGTTATCTTTGCGCTCCTAATAACTAAAAAAATATGTTTGCAATCGTAGAAATAGCCGGTCAGCAATTTAAAGTTGAAAAAGGACAGCAATTGTTTGTGCATCGCCTTGCCGGAGAACCAGGTGAGTCGGTAGATTTCGGCAATGTACTGTTGACCGATAACAACGGAGCCGTAACCGTGGGAAGTCCCACTGTTGCCAATGCTTCTGTAAAAGCCAAAATTCTTGAACACAGAAAAGGCGACAAAGTAATAGTGTTTAAGAAAAAAAGAAGAAAAGGATACAAGGTAAAGAATGGTCATCGCCAGTCGTTTACCAAAATCGAAATTGAATATATAGCATAACAAAACAGTAAAAACTTAAAGTCATGGCACATAAAAAAGGTGAAGGCAGTTCGTCCAACGGAAGAGAATCGCACAGCAAGCGATTAGGTGTAAAATTGTTCGGTGGTCAGGTTGCCAAAGCAGGTAACATTATCATCCGTCAACGCGGCACCAAATATCATCCCGGCAACAACGTAGGTTTGGGTAAAGACCATACCATTTTTGCCCTTTCAGACGGTATTGTTGAATTCAGAAGAAGGAAAAACGACAAAATGTTTGTGAGCGTAGTTCCTCCTGTTTCTGCAAACTAAGTTGTTTGTTTCAAAGAAAAATTAAACCGTTCTGGCTTTCGGAACGGTTTTTTTGTTTCGGAAAATTAACCACTCATGTCGAGAATCATGGCGATAGATTATGGTAGAAAACGGGTAGGACTGGCAGTTACCGACCCTTTGCAAATTATTGCACACGCTCTTGATACGGTGCCGACTCACCAAATATTTGAGTATTTAAAAAAATATCTGCAAACTGAAGCAGTAGAGCTTTTTGTGGTGGGCGACCCTAAAAACCTGAATAATACACCTTCGCAAATAGCCGCTCAGGTGCAGCAATTTGTGAAACAACTGCAAAAAACTTTTCCCGAAACTTCTATTCAAATGCACGATGAACGATTCACTTCAAAAATGGCGTTTCAGAGCATGATAGACATGGGTATGAAAAAAAGCGACCGCCAGAAAAAAGAAAATATTGATAAAATCAGCGCAACAATAATTTTGCAATCATATATAGAAAGCATTAAGAAATGATACTACCCATTGTAGCTTTTGGCGACCCTGTGTTGAGGAAAAAATGTAAGGAAATAGAACCCGATTATCCTCAATTGCAAGAGTTGATTGACAGTATGTTTGAAACCATGTATGCCGCACCCGGTGTGGGGCTTGCCGCGCCTCAAATAGGAAAGGATATTCGGCTGTTTGTGGTGGACAGTGCCTATGTGCTTGCCAAAGAAGGCGGCACTCCTGATATTGATGAAGCTCCCGTTGATGCGGATAATGAAAAAGATGATGAGTTTGCCGGTGAAGCGGGCATTAAAAAGGCATTTTTAAATGCAAAAATTTTGAAAGAATACGGTAAGCGTTGGAATTATGAAGAAGGCTGTTTGAGCATTCCGGGAATAAGAGATAATGTGCAACGGTTCGACACCGTAGTAATTGAATATCAGGACGAGCAATTCAATACCATTACTGAGGAATACAAAGGATTTACGGCACGTGTGATACAACACGAATACGACCACATAGAAGGAATTTTATTTACCGACAAACTCAATCCGATTAAAAAGCGAATGCTCAAAAACCGGCTCGACAATATTACCAAAGGCTTGGTAGATGTAAAATACAAGATGCTGTTTCCACAGAAACAAAGAGGAAGATAGTGTTTACTTGCCCGATTGCTGTTGAATTTCGCGTATCAAAGCCATATCGTTTTCAGAACTGATTTGAAAATAATTTCCCTGACCTGCCGCTGCTAATTTTTTCATCAGCCTTTGAGCCTTTACATCATCACCAAAGCCAATAATAGAAAGTTTAATTCCCTGAGCGGCTTGTTGCTTTACCAAATCAAATAAGGCTTTTTCATCGAACGATGGATTATTGAAAAGTCCGTCAGTAGCCAAAATAATTTGGTTGTTGCCATTGAATACATAATTTTTTTCAGCCAAATAATAAGCAGCTTCCATACCTTTTACACTATTGGTCCAACCGTAGCTCTTCAGGCTGTCAATTCGGGGATTTATTTGTCCTTTCTTGTCGGCATTTACGCCTGCAATAATTACCTCGGCATTGGTGGCATAAGTAACCAAAGAAAGTTTGTCAATATCGCGCAATTCTTCCACTAAATTGATCATCGAAACTTTCAGCAAGGGCAATTTATCTCTGTCGCGCATTGAGCCTGAAACATCTACCAGAAAAACAATATTGTTGGCGCTGTAACGCTCTTTGGGGAGCAACTCTTGTGCAGCAGGTTCAATTTCTGATTTGATTAAAGTTGTTGGAATACCGGCTTCAGTTTTTCTAACCGTAACAGATTCCTTCGCGTCCTCTTTTGCTGTTTCAATTTCTTCAAACTCCATTGTTTCTGCCTGAACAATAATATCTTTAATTTCTTCAGGTATTGCTTTTTCCATTTCTATGGTCAATAATCCGGTGTTTTTATTCAAATAAAATATGCGTAGCTCAGGTTTATAATCTTGCTTCGAAAGCATTACATCGTGAAGCCCCAACATAATTTTAGTACCCACCATTCCTGATGAAGCAGTGAGCGATTTGTATTCTTTATTGTTGCCCACTATTCTTACTTCAACTCCTTCAATAGGCTTTCGGGTGTTTTTGTCTATCACTAAAATGTCCTGAATAAAGCTTTGTGTTTCAGAGAAAGTTTTGGGTGTTAAAGTAGGGCAGGCCACTAAGGCGTTTTCATCGAAACTTAAAATGTTACCTTCAATAACCAACTCAATAGGCTGCTCTGAAATATTTATAAACAACCTTGCTTTTCGATGAAAACTTCCGGGCTTATCTGTGTAGTAATATAATTTTACTAAAGCTGAAGTATTCGGAGCAACAGGCTTTTCGGGCAATTCTATCAATAAATCGTCTTGAGGAAATGTGGGCAGAAAAACCAAAGGTTTGTTGCCGCGATTGAAAATTTCAAAAACTGCAGGAGGATTTTTCCATTTCTGAACCTCACCGAAATCATATTGCTGAGGCGCTACTCTGACATCTTTAATCTGTGCCTGGGCAGCAAACAAGAAAAATGAAGAAGATATAATTAGAACAAGCTTTTTAAAAATCATGAGGTAACGGTTAAGGCTGATAGGGCGTTTCAAAAATAAAAATAGTCAAAGACCATGCCTTTGAGTATTAAACAATTCTTGCTGAGTTGAAAACTAATGAATCAATAATATGAGTTTTTGGTAATTACAGCCAAATGCTCAGTGCGTTTTTGATAGGAAAGAACAATTTCTTCAAACACTTTCAGACTCTCATAAAAATTACCGTCATTGTTCGATACCAAAGTAACCGTTGTAATATTTTCGGCTTCGGGTATGTAGGCAATTGCCATGAAATCTGCATCTGATGAACCTCTGATATGTTTAATGATGGCTAACGATTTACCACCGTCAATGGTGATTTTTTTATTGTTGCTCACCATCACATCAGAAAATTCTAAATAGCCCTCCATGTCGTAATCAATAATGTCTTCCAACGCTTCATCGTGTCGGTCGAAAGAAACGTGGTTGATGTGTATGGTGGCTTTGGGCGAGCGATAGCTGTCGTCTGAGTGCAGATAGGCTATTTCGGCATTATATTTTTTGGCTATCGAATAACTCACGCCCCATCCGGCAGGAATAATAAAGGTGTAAGTGGTTTTTACATTGTCCTTTATTTTTGAAGTTTCATAATGCTGCTGCGCATTGACAGTAAGCGTGAAAAATACAGCCGCAAGTATCCAAAGCTCTTTCATAAATTAGAATTTATATTACTCTACGAAAAAAAAACAATTTCGTTACAACAACTTCTTTTCAGAAGCTTTATAAATCAAAGTAACACCCTCTAAAACATAATTTTGACTAATAAATATTCACCTTTGAACAATAAATACAATGTTCATGTCTTTTTTTGAAGAATAATTTTCTGCCTAAGTATTAATGCCTGAAATTTCAATAAGAATATGAAATATATGGAATGTAGAAATTTTAAGTTAAACAGTATATCCTATGATTTTATCGCGCTTAAAAATATTGCAGAAGAAAAACTGAACAACACATCAACGGAAGAGTGGGCGGGAAGTCTGTTCCATTTCTTGTTAAAATGGTTCAATGACGATGAATATTTTTCAATGCAGACTTCGGGATCTACCGGCACTCCGAAAATTATCAGGCTATCTAAAGAAAAAATGATTGCCAGCGCTCAAACTACCATTGATTTTCTCAACATTAACCACACACATCAGGCGCTGCTTTGATTGTCATGCAATTATATAGCATGTAAAATGATGGTGGTAGTTTCCATCGTTTCATGTTCTAATTTTATTACCGTTGCTAATGTAACATGCGTTACCTAATAGGTTTGCGCAATGGTCAAAAAACACTTATAAGGTTATTCCAAATCTCACCACATAGCTTTTGCAAATAGAAACATATACTTAAGAGAAGTATTCGGAGCAAAAGAATTTCGGCAACATTCTCTTTTTGAAAATATATTTTATAAAACACGTATTAATTTCTCTAAAGTTGAAGGTTTTGATTATTGAATATAAAAAATTAAAAATTTAAAAATATCGTATCCCTAAATTAAAAAACCCCCGAACACATTGTTAACCAATGCTTTCGGGGGTTTTTTAATGTAGCCCGTAGGGGAATCGAACCCCTCTTTCCTCCGTGAAAGGGAGATGTCCTAGCCGATAGACGAACGGGCCATTCGTTATTAGCGCGGGCAAAGATAATCTTTTTAACCGTTCACCAAAAATTTCAATCCAAATTTTAACAAAACGGTTTGTTTAAAAGTTGAAAGGTTAATTTTGTTGAAGATCAAATACTAAATATGCTATGAAAAAAATCAAGGTTGCCATCAATGGCTTCGGGCGTATAGGCAGGCTCGCATTTAAACTTATATTGGAACATCCCGAAATGGAAGTGGTTGCAGTCAACGACCTTACAGACAACCACACGCTTGCTCACTTGTTGAAATACGATACTACTCACGGTAAATTTCGGGGCGAAGTATATGCCGATGAACACTTTATTTATGTAAATGGTAAGCAAATTGATTCGCTGGCGGTGAAAGACCCCGCTGAATTACCGTGGAAAAAACACGAAATTGATATGGTGCTGGAATGCACCGGTCATTTCAGAAGCGTTGAATCTGCCGGAAAACATCTATCGGCAGGCGCAAAAAAAGTAATCATTTCGGCACCCGCAAAAGGCGATATTAAAACTATTGTTTTGGGTGTGAATGAGCATATTCTTACTGCGGAAGACACCATTATTTCTAACGCTTCTTGCACTACCAACTGCTTAGCTCCCATGATAAAAGTGTTGAAAGATACCTTCGGAATTGACAGAGCCTTTGTAACAACCATTCATGCCTATACTGCCGATCAAAATTTACAAGACGCTCCACATAAAAGCGATTTGCGCAGAGCGCGGGCAGCCGCTATGAATATAGTGCCTACTACTACCAATGCCGGTACTGCTTTGAATAAGGTATTGCCTTCGGTAAGCGGAAAAATTAATGCCTCTGCCGTTCGCGTGCCGGTAATTGACGGCTCCCTCACAGAAGTAAATGCGCTTTTGAAAAAAGAAGTTAGTAAAGAACAAATCAATGAGGTATTCAAAAATGCTTCTGAAAATGCTTTGAAAAATATTTTGGAATATGCTACCGACCCATTGGTTTCAACAGATATTATAGGCAATTCACACTCTGCGGTTTTTGATAGTTTATTGACAGATACTAACGGAAATTTTGTTAAAATTACCTCTTGGTACGACAATGAAGCCGGCTATAGCCACAGGTTAGTTGATTTGATGGAGTTTATTCAGAAGAAATTTTAGAATTCAAAAAATGAAAACCTCTTTTCTTTTTTTTGTCTCAATACTTTCACATCAAATTCTGTTTGCTCAATACACTATTATGGATACTATTTACACTCCAAAAGATGCCAATGAGTTGAAATATTATCAGAATGGAAAACCATTGAGAGTTATGCAGCTTACAAAAGTATTATCCACAAATCCTGAAGCATTCAAAAAATATAATCAGGGTAAAACCCTTGTCATTTGGTGAAGTGTATTCAGCGTTTTCGGTGGAGCTATGATTGGTTATCCGATAGGAAGAAAAATTGGAGGGGGAGATATGAAATGGGGTATTTTGGGAACAGGGATTGCCATAACCGGAACAGTTATTCCAATGACAATTTTCTCCAACAAAAAAAAGAAACAAAGCATAACCATTTTCAATGAGGGATTGAAAAGTTCTGCTCAATAATTTTCAACTGCTAACTGCTAACTGCTAACTGCCAACTGTAAACTGCCAAAACCAACCTCATGCAAATAGAACAGTACGACTTCAAAGGAAAACGCGCACTCATCAGAGTTGATTACAATGTGCCCTTAGATGAAAATTTTCATATTACTGACGATACCCGTATTCGGGCATCGCTGCGCACCATAAACAAAGTATTGAATGATGGAGGCAGCGTAGTGCTGATGTCGCATTTTGGTCGTCCTAAAAGCGGACCGGAAGCTAAATATTCATTATCACATATTATACCTTGCTTGAGTCAACTGTTGGAGCGTCCGGTTCATTTTGTACATGATTGTGCTGATGAAAATGCTATTGAACAAACTCAAAATATAGAGCCGGGCGATGTGCTTTTATTGGAAAATACGAGATTCTATAAAGAAGAAACCAAAGGCGATACAACTTTTGCCGAAAAACTATCGAAACATGGAGATGCATATATCAACGATGCTTTCGGTTCGGCACACAGGGCACATGCTTCCACCACGGTAGTGGCAAATTATTTCGACAAAGACCACAAAATGTTTGGGTATTTGATGAATGCCGAAGTTGCCAATGCCCAAAAAGTAATGTTTGAAGCCGAAAAACCATTTACTGCAATTCTTGGAGGCGCAAAAGTTTCAGATAAAATTTTGATAATAGAAAACCTTTTAGACAAAGCCAACAACATCATAATTGGCGGAGGAATGGCTTACACATTTTTTAAAGCCAAAGGCGGAAAAGTGGGCAATTCGCTGGTGGAAGAAGATAAAATATCGTTGGCTGCCGAGTTGATTGAAAAAGCAGAAGCCAAAGGAGTAAAACTTTTGTTACCTATGGATTCAGTAATTGCCGACAAATTTGCAGAGGATGCCGATACCGAAATTTCAGGCAGCATGAATATTCCCGACAACTGGATGGGCTTGGATATTGGTACTGATGCTATTCAAAAATTCAGAGAGGTTTTGATGGTTTCAAAAACCATCTTATGGAATGGACCTATGGGTGTTTTTGAAATGGAAAAGTTTTCTAACGGCACCAAATCCATTGCTAAAGTTGTTGCGGAAGCTACATCATTCGGAGCCTTTTCGTTGGTAGGAGGCGGAGACTCGGTGGCTGCGGTAAATAAATTCGGATTGGCAGAACAAGTATCTTATGTTTCTACAGGTGGTGGCGCCATGTTAGAATTTTTCGAGGGAAAAGAATTGCCGGGCATTAAAGCCGTTTCAGGCTAACAATCCCTTAACAGGAACAGAAAACAGAGGATTTTCGCGCAGCTTTTCTTTTATAAAAATTTCATTGGCGGCAATACTTCCCGATGTGTAAGCCGCTTCCATCAGCATGGTGCAATTATCCATCTTCACCCAGTCGCCTGCCAAAAACAAATTAGGCAGTTCAGTTTTTATACCCGGACGATTTTTATACAAGCCGGTATGAAAAGCCGAAAAATCTTCTCTATGCTGAAAATATTCATGCCTGATTTTCATCTGTTTCAATTCGGGCAGATAGTGAAACAACTCCGCAAGTAATTGCTTCTTAATTTCATGGTCTTCCGATAAATCTTTTGGCAAAGCATAACAGTGTAATTCAAAAATACCTCCGTTATTTTTATCGCTCCACGCCCTCGATTCTTTTTCCATTTTATGATAAAAAGTAATGGAGTCTAAACATTTCAATCTATCGGTGAAAACAAAAAAAGGATAATCCATATCCTCAAATGAATCAGTCCATACACGATACACAGCGTAGCGAGCAGAAGTTTTAACATGAACGGCTTGCTTATAAAATTTGCTGAATTGACTCAATGATGGAGAATTATCAATCAAAATCGGCAGGTGTTTTACATCTAAAGCCAAAATGCAATAATCGTATTCCTTCCCTTCTATGTAAAATTTTCCTCCGTTGTAATTGACTTTTTCGACAGGTGTATTTAATAAAATTTTAGTTTGATGCTTTTCCAAAAAAGTTCTTACGGGAAGTAAAAATGTTTGCTCAAAATCATCGTCTAAAACATCGTAGAGCAAACCTAAATCGTTACTCAGAAAATAAAAATGAAAACTCTTAATCAATTCTGCGGTACTCATGTCTTCAGGTTCTGAGAAGAAAGCGCGGGCAAACGAACTGAAAACCATTTTCATCTTTTCGGGAATATGCGTGTCGCGCATAAAATCGCTGAGCGGCACATCATCATATTGCTCAAATGTTTTTTCAAAATCAAATTTGAAAAGGTCTAACAGTTTTGTACCGTATCGGTTGAGCATCATATCGCGGTAGCGAAACACCCCTGTTCTGCCCATGCTCCAAACATTCAGTAAGGGAGTGGTATCCATATTTTTAAAACTCTGTGTAGTTCGGTCGGGATAAAAAATCAGGTAATCATCAATAGGAATCAAATGCTTGTATGCATCAATCTTTTTCATGAATTCGAGCAGGTTGAAATACTGCTTGAAAAAAGCGTGAAAACCATGTTCCACACTGAGTGTTGAGCCATTACTCTCAAACTGCCACGAACCAAGTTTCCCTCCGAGATAATTACTCTTTTCATACAAATCAACTTGAAAGCCTCTTTCTGAAAGATTTGCAGCAGCAGAAATTCCTGCAATGCCCCCGCCAACAACAGTTACTCTTTTTGTTCTGTTAAGTTCTAAAGGGAGGGAGGTATCGGGATTGTTTAAAGCAACACTGTAGTTGTTGAGCTTTTTCTTGATACGAGACTTAATATAATCCTGAAGCATAGCGATTATTTTTCGGCATTAGCGCGCCATAGTTTTGCAAACTCAATCGAAACTTTATCTGCTTTAATAAGCAAATCGTGCACTTTCATTTTATCGTGATAATATTTATTCGATTCTAAAAAATCAATATCTTCTTCAACTATTTTATTCGATTTGTCTAACATCATTTTTTTGGCAAGCCATAGGGGAAACCGCCTGAAAATTCTATCCCAGCAAGTAATCTGCAACATCATCACCCGCGTATCATCAATAGGATAAAAGTGTTCATAGATGAACATGTTTTTTTCTTTGAAAGCAATATGAAGTTTAGATGTGTGCGGAAAATAAAAAGCAAAATTGGTCTTGATTTCATCATCGAAACCAAAGTAAAATTTCTCGAAAAAATTACCGGTATTCTCTCTCATGTAAGAGCCTGTCATGGTAGTTCCTTCGTTGTTAATTTCAAATTCTACACTGGCTCTATTCAAATTTCCCATAAAAGTTTTGATGCTGTTTCGGTGTACATGATCTATATGATAAGGGTCAATCAAACTTTCAGCTACCAATTTCAAATCGGCTTTCACTTCATGATAGTTAAAAACATAAGGAAAATGAGCCATCTCCGGCATCGGTGGCAACGAAATTTTATCAGACTTATCTTCTTCTCCGAAAAAAGCCCAAACCATGTGATTCAGAATTTTCACCTCATATTTTTTCACACATGCCGTAAGTGGAATTTCCCCGGCATCAGATAGCGAAGGGATATGCACACATTTTCCCTTTCCGTTAAACTCCCATCCGTGATAAGCACATTTTAAATGTTCGCCTTTAACATAACCCATCGAAAGTGCTACATTCCTGTGGCAGCAACGGTTTTCTATAATTTCAATATTGCTCGATTCCGTTTTGAAAACAACTATTTCCTGCCCTAAAATTTTCTTACTTAATGGATTTTTAGTTTGCAATTCGTCTTCCAGACAGACCAGATACCATTGATTGGTGATAAACATAGTTTTATTTTATAGAAACATATACAAATTGATTGAATTTAAGTTCACTCATTTTTGATAAATAATAAATTGGGTGATACAGAGTTAGAGTTTATTCATCAGAAATTCAAAAGTGCAGGTATTGCAAGCACAAAAAAATCGTATTTTGGCGCAGTAAAATTATGTAATGGCGAAGACTAAGACTAAGAAAGATAAACCGATAATATTGGTAACCAACGATGACGGCATCACCGCACCTGGCATCAGAGCATTGGTAGAGGCAGTGAAACCTTTGGGAAAAATTTTGGTAGTGGCTCCCGACAAACCGCAATCGGGTATGGGACATGCCATCACTATTGGCGAGCCGCTGCGCCTAGAGCCTTCCGATATTTTTGAAGGCATTGAATCGTATCAATGTTCGGGCACACCTGCCGATTGTGTGAAATTAGCTAAAGACAAATTGCTGAATGGCGCTCCTGCTTTGTGTGTGTCGGGCATTAATCATGGTTCCAATTCGTCTATCAATGTCATTTATTCGGGCACTATGTCGGCAGCAGTGGAAGCATCTATCGAAGGCATTAAAGCAGTAGGTTTTTCGCTGTGCGATTATTCCTATCATGCCGATTTTGAAGCATCGGTGCATTTCGCCAGAAAAATTGCTCAAGCACTGCTCGATAATGATTTGCCGAAAGGAACATTGCTCAACGTGAATATTCCTCCTGCCAAATTGCAAAATATTAAAGGCATAAAAATTTGCCGGCAGGCAGATGCCAAATGGGTGGAAGAGTATGACGAAAGACGCGACCCGCGAGGCAAAAAATATTTCTGGCTGACCGGAAAATTTACGAACAACGACCGCAAAAACGATACTGACGAATGGGCTTTAGACAATGGCTATGTTTCGGTGGTGCCCGTGCAATTCGATCTCACGGCACACCATGCCATCAGATTGGTGCGCGATAAATGGAAATGGAATGACTGAACAAATTAATAAACAATGGGTAGGATTCATTTTCGGATTGATAGGTCCGGTGATAGGAGCCGTGCTGTTTTATTTCGCGAAATTCAGCCACATGAGAATGTTCGATTTTTTTGAAGAAGTATTTGTCAGAAATATTTCTTCTGAATTTATCAGTGTGTCTTCTGTATTTAATCTTTTGGTGTTTTTTATTTTCATCTGGACGAACCTTCAAAAAGCGGCACGCGGAGTCATACTTGCCACTTTTGTATATGTGCTGATTGTAGTGATGCTAAAAGCGCTCTGATGCGATACTATATCATAGCCGGTGAAGCTTCCGGTGATTTGCATGGTTCCAATTTGCTGAAGCAACTCAAGCTGCAGGACGAACATGCTGTTTTCCGTGGATGGGGTGGCGAAAAAATGCAGGCGGAAGGTATGCACCTCAACAAGCATTACAAAGAGTTGGCTTTTATGGGATTTGCCGAAGTGGCGATGAATCTGCGCACCATCATGCGCAATTTCGATATGGTGAAAAACGACATCATCACTTTTTTGCCAGATGTGGTTATTCTCATTGATTATCCGGGTTTTAACCTGCGTTTGGCAAAATGGCTGAAAGCAAAAGGATTCCGAATCTATTATTACATATCGCCTCAGTTATGGGCTTGGAAAGAATCGCGGGTGAAGCAGGTGAAGCGCTATGTTGACCGCATGTTTTGCATCCTTCCTTTTGAAAAAGATTTTTATACCCGACACGGCATTGAAGTAGATTTTGTGGGGCATCCGCTTTTAGATGCAGTGAATATAAATGCTTCCGAAAAAAAATCAGACTCCAATATTATAGCGCTGTTGCCGGGCAGCAGAAAGCAGGAAGTTTCGCGCATGTTGCCCGAAATGTTGAAGGTAGCCGCGCATTTTCCCGAATACAAATTTGAAATAGCCGGAGTGAAAAATCTGGGCGAAACATTTTATTTGCCCTATCTGAAGTATCAAAATATTGCCATTGTTTTTGACGGAACTTACGCTTTGCTGGAGCGAGCCAATGTAGCATTGGTTACTTCGGGAACGGCTACTTTAGAAACCGCTCTTCACGATGTGCCGCAAGTAGTTTGTTATAAAGGAAACTATCTTTCATACATCATCGGCAGGTTATTGGTAAAAGTGCCGTTTATTTCGTTGGTGAATTTAATCTGCGGAAGAAAAATTGTGGAAGAACTCATTCAAAGTCAGGTGAATGCCGCTAATCTGAAAATACATTTGCAACAATTACTTTCTGAAACCAAACGAAAAGAAATTCTGAGCGGCTATGCGGAACTGAGGCAGAAGCTTGGCGGCAAAGGTGCCTCGGAAAGAGCGGCAAAATTAATGTGGAACTATTTGAATCCTAAATAGAATTGTTACTTTTGCCTCCGCAATGGGGGATTAGCTCAGCTGGCTAGAGCGCTTGCATGGCATGCAAGAGGTCATCGGTTCGACTCCGTTATCCTCCACAAGTAATACAAAAGCCTCGATTATTTCGGGGCTTTTTTGTTTTATGGTAATTGAGCGTCCCGCTTGAAATGCGTTAAGTTCATTGGTTCCCTTCACGAAAATTTAAAGAAGCTGTTTGAAGAATCGTCTTTGCGAGGAATGGCATAGCCATATGTAAAGCATTATGAAGCAATCTATATCAGCCAACATACCAAAGTTTACTTGCTACTGCTAATACTTACTTACCGAAAGCTATTTTCAACACATCATTCATTCGATCCACATAGTGGAATTTCAAGCCTTTAATATAATTTGGATTAATTTCTTCCACATCTTTAATATTGGCTTTGCAAAGAATAATTTCTTTCAATCCGGCACGTCTGGCTGCCAAAACTTTTTCTTTGATACCGCCTACGGGTAATACTTTTCCGCGAAGCGTAATTTCTCCGGTCATTGCTAAATATGGCTTAATCGCTTTTCCGGTAAAAGCGGAAGTGAGCGAACACATCATAGTGATGCCGGCAGAAGGTCCGTCTTTGGGAATAGCGCCTTCGGGCACATGCACATGCACATTGTGTTTGCTGAATATTTCGGGGTCAATATTGAGGTCTTTCGCATGTGCTTTGATAAAACTCAAAGCAGTAGATGCCGACTCTTTCATCACCTGTCCGAGATTGCCGGTTAGGGTTAGTTCGCCTTTACCTTGATGCAAACTCGATTCAAGGAACAAAATATCTCCACCCGATTCTGTCCAAGCCAAACCTATGGCAACACCTGCGGGCTGTAATTCAGTGTAAAGGTCTTTGTCGAACCGCTCTTTACCAAGAATTTTCGGCAATTGTTCTACTTGAATTTCAGTCTCATACTTTTCTTCCATAGCCACCGATTTTGCTACATGACGCATAATGGAAGCTATTTTTCTATCTAATTCTCTAACTCCCGATTCGCGTGTATAACTGTCAATAACTGCCGATAAAACCTTGTCAGAAATTTTTACCTGATTGGCTTTTAAACCGTGAGCTTCGCGCACTTTCGGAACCAAATGTTTTTTAGCAATCTGCACTTTTTCTTCCAAAGAATATCCGCTCAGAAAAATAATTTCCATCCGGTCGCGCAATGCTGATTGAATGGTATTAAGTGAATTGGCAGTAGCAATAAACAACACTTTTGAAAGGTCATATTCCAACTCCAAAAAGTTATCGTAGAAATGCGTGTTTTGTTCAGGGTCTAAAACTTCTAACAATGCAGACGATGGGTCGCCTCTGAAATCTGTACCTACTTTATCTATTTCATCAAGTATAAAAACAGGATTGGAAGTTTTGGTTTTTTTCAGCGATTGAATAATTCTGCCCGGCATGGCGCCAATGTATGTTTTGCGGTGTCCACGAATTTCTGATTCATCGTGCAAGCCGCCCAACGACACTCTGACATATTGTCTGTTCAATGCTCTGGCAATAGAGCGCCCCAAAGATGTTTTACCTACACCGGGAGGACCCACAAAACAAAGAATAGGTGATTTCATATCGCCTTTCAGTTTCAACACCGCCAAATATTCGAGTATGCGGTCTTTGATTTTTTCCAAGCCGTAATGGTCAGCGTCTAAAACTTTCTGGCTGCGTTTCAAATCGAAATTGTCTTTGGAAAATTCGCCCCAAGGCAGGTCGGTCAACAATTCGAGATAATTCATCTGCACCGAATATTCGGCAGCAGCTACATTCATGCGTTCGAGTTTTTGCAACTCGCGCTCAAAATGTTCGCGTACTTCTTTGTTCCATTTCTTCTTTACAGCGGCATCTTTCAGGCGTTCAATATCCTTGTTTACACCATCGCCACCCAATTCTTCCTGAATGGTTTTGAGTTGCTGATTCAGAAAATAATCGCGTTGCTGCTTTTCAATATCGGTGCGCACTTTGTTGTGAATCTGATTTTTCAATTCAAGCATCTGCAATTCCGTGTGCATGAATTTCAGCACCAATTGTGAACGCTCGGCAATATCATTGATTTCTAAAAGTTGTTGTTTTTCTTCGACCGAAGTGTTCAGATTGGAAGAAATAAAATGCACCAAAAAGTTAGGATTATCTATGTTTTTCAGTACTATAGCGGCTTCCGAAGGAATATTGGGCGAAAGCTTTATGATTTGCTCTGCAAGGTCTTTTATAGAAGAAACCGTAGCACTGTATTCCTTGTTGTTTTTCGGCTGAATATCAGCAAGGTTTTCAATTTTGGCAGTAATGTAGGGGTCTTCAGTGAGCACCTGAGTCATGCGAAAACGGTTCAATCCCTGAATGATTACGGTGTTGCTGCCATCAGGCATTTTCAGCATTTTAACAATACGGGCAACCGTTCCTACAAGATGCAAATCTTTAGACTCAGGGTCTTCCACATTGGGGTCTTTTTGCGCCAACACTCCTAGCACTTTGTCTTTCTTATAAACATCTTTAATAGCCTTCAAAGATTTGTCGCGCCCTACGGTTATAGGAATTACAACTCCGGGAAACAAAACGGTATTGCGCAAAGGCAGCACTGCCAATTGATTTACAGGCTTCATTTTGTTTTTGTCGCCATTGTCTTCAATAGAAATCATCGGGAAAAACTCCACATCCTCATCAGACCTGAGGGAAATATCAAAACTCATATTCGTATCGTTCATTTTTGCTTTTTCTGTATGAATAAATAGGAATAAGTGTTGTCAACTAATATGCCAACACACTAAATTTACTTGCAGACTCTAAATTACTGACATTTTGTACGGGTAACCGGATAAACAGTGTAAATATTGGCGAATACACAAATTGGTATTTTAATTTAACAGATTATATTTTTTATCTAACCCATAGCTTTGCATAAACTTTTTTCTATTACCAATGAATAAGGATGAATGGATGGTGTGTTGGATTGTTGATTTGGCATCGCCCTCGATGGTTTTAGCGTCCGTTAAGAAGAATGTTTTTATCACTTACTTCGAATAAAATTGGGAGCTTCTTATCAGCAAGCTAATGGTGCTTTTTGCTTCAATCCCACTCTATATACTCCAAATCATCTTTGGTTTCCCATTGCTTGGTTTCCTGCGCGGGCGTGTAGGGTTTTTGTTCGCCTTCCTTGAATTGTTTGAATTCGAGTTTTTGTTGTTTCCATTTGTCTTTCATACCGGTGCGGTCGTATTTCACAATCGGATTATCCACTGTTCCGGAAATACTGAGATAAAGATTGAAATTGCTCTCGTCCACTTCTTCTGCTTCAAACTGCAATTTATTCCTTCCAAATTTTTTGCCCAGCACATCGAACAAATTGAGGCGAATCTGATAGTCAATGGAGCCAGCAAATGTTTGCTTGCCGCTCACTGCCAAATTGAGCACGCTCGATTGAATGAGCATTTTCGGAATGTGCACCGTTTGATTTTTAATTTCAATGGTATTGCGTAAAGTGCCGAAACGTATGTCGCGCAGTTCGTCCATTTTTATGAAGCGCGAAAGCGATTCGAGCGGTTTGAATTGAGTAAGCCTACCGTTGTCAATTTTCAGGTCTGCATACACATAGAGGCTGTTGGGGTCGAACTCGCCCTGATTCCACATAGAACTGTATTTAATATCGGCAGTGAGTTTGCCATCTAGATTTTCGTGAGTGATGATATCCTGATAAAAATTGTCGAAACTTTGGAACAAAGGTTTCATTTCAAAATTTCTAGTAACGAGCGAAAAATTAATTTCGAGCTTGCGGTTGCCGAAAGCGAAATATCCTTTCACATCGGCATCGCCACCAACGGCTTCAAAAGCGCCATTGTGCAGAAAAATTTGATTGGGGGTAAACGTGAGCGCTACGCCCATATTTTTGGCGTTGAATTTTTCAAAAGTAAAATCCTTGATTTTCACCTGCGCCTTACCACCCAGATTTCCGGCTTGAGCACTGTTGAATGCCTGTGTGGGCGGAACAGGAACGGCAGGCTTATCGCGCTCGCTGAAAAATTCCTGCCACACGTTAAAGTCGAATTTGTCGGCTTCGACTTGGGCTTTTATTTGCAGTTGGTTGGCGGCAGATACGCCCGGTTTTTTGAGCGAAAACACAAAGTTTTTCCAGTTTTCGCAAGTCAGGTTTAGTTTGATCAACGATTGCAAGCCCTGCACTTCGGTGTTTTCCAACGCCACTTCGCGGTAATTGATTCTGAAATTGCCTTTCGGAATACTGAAGTTTTCGCCTTTGATGGTCGCCTGAATATTTTCAGCAGAAAAATTTGTGTGCAGCACCAAATCTTCGGGCGATTGCAACAATGCGATTCGGTTCCAGTTGGTTTTCAAAAGCAAATGGTCGGTTTTCAGTTTGCCGCTGATATGTGTGAAAGTTTCATTGACTAAAAGAGGTTTCAGCAAACCCAAATCAATCATGCCTTTGTATTCGATATGCAGGTTGGGGTCGTCAAAATTTTTGATTTGAAACATGCCCGAAATATCGGTGTCGCCCACCAAGCCTTTCAGGTTGGTGAGTTTTACGAGCGAAGTCTGATTGTTTTTTTGAGAACCATTATTAAATTCCAGTTCTCCATGTATTCGTGTGGCTTTTGCATTCAGTTCGCTGATGATGAAAGAGCCGTCTTTGATGACAGCCTGAATACTGATGAACGGATTTTGTTTTTCGCTGAAAAGCCCTTCCATTTTTATTTTCATCGAAGCCTTTCCTTTAATTTCATACTGGCTGATTTGTCGGGTATAGTCATCGGGCAGCAATGAAAACGCTTCTTCTAATCCGGCTTCTTCGGTTTGAATATTCACGCTGATTTGAGTGCCGTCATTTTTAATTTCCCAGGCAGCTTCGCCTTTTAGTCCCATTTTATCTATCATCACTTCATCGGCAATGAGTTGATACAAGCCGGTGTTGGTATTAATTTTCAGCGTGCCTTGCAATTTCAGTTTACGGGCAGGCGCTTCGCTTCTGATGTAGTTGGTAGCTTTAATCAGCAGCCACTCTGCATTTGCATCGGCTGTGGCAGACAGTTGCAGTTTTTCTTCGTTGAAATTGCCGCTCAGGGTGGCATCGTTCAAATGCAGTTGTGTGAAGAACAGCGATTCTTCATCGTGAAATTCAAATCGGATATTCTGAAATGTCGCGTGGGTGATATTAAACATTACCTGATTGTCCGAAGACGTTTCTTTTTCGCTTTTTACAAAACGATAATTGATGCGCCCTACATGGTCTTTGTATAAATGGAAAGTTCCTTTTTCAACGCTCACGGCTTCAATGTCCCAGTTTTGTTGCAGCAGATTGAATAGGCTCATTTTCAAATACACCTTTTCGGCAACCAAAGTCCTTTTCTCTTCATAAGGCGGGCTGCCATGTATTATCAGGCTGTTGATACGCACCGATACATCAGGAAAATTCTTCCAAAGCACAAACTCCACCGAGCCTTTGATTTCTACTTTTGTGAGGAGTTGGCGATTGAGCTGTTCCACCAAAATTTCTTTCAATCTGCCCCCATATAATTGCGTAAAAGCAATAGCTGTAGTAAACATCAGCGTGAGGATGGTGAAAACAGTAATCAGCAATATTTTAAGCCAACGGGGCATTGAAGGGTTTATAAGGTGAAGTTAAAATAAGCAGATTGTTTCTTTATAGGCAGTTATTAACGATGATATGGTGCAGAATATTGATTGCTTAATTTTTAACTTGTATGATTGGCATGAGATTCAAACGATAGGGTAGGGGATGTAGTTTTAACAAACGCTACATTTAATTGCACTTCGATAAATTCCTAAACCATATTTTTGTGCATCTGATTCATCTGTTTTTTAACTATTATTTCTTTGGAAAGAATACTCCGCGAACTTGCTGCCAATCAAAATGAAGACAACGCGCTTCAACTGTTGCGGGTGTTGGTGAGTCAGTTGCGTCCGCGATTGATTCAAACCATTTATAAGGCTGAAGCAAATCTCAGGATACTCATAAGCTATATTGAAAAAGAACCTGAACTGCGCGATGGACTCAAACGTAATTTGCTTTTTGTAATTCATAATGCAGATATTTTTTCGCTGTTTACACAAAGCGGCATGATTACCCGGGGCAGTTTTTTCGGTGAATTGCAACATAAGTTTTCGAATAAAATTTTACCTCCATTGCAGGAGGAGAGCAGCATCGAATACAAGTTCAGCAGGATTTTTAACGGAACAAAAGATTACCACTGGATGCTGCAAGTGGACAACACTCTTTGGATAGGTTTGTTTGAAGCCTTGCAGTTTCGGTTGCATACCATTCCTGTGCAGGTAAAAGCACAATTGCTCAATGCCGTAAAAGTGCTTTCATACAAATTGGCTGCCATTGGTTTGGAACGCGAAATTACCCGGCAGATACCCGACCATGGAGCATTTTTTTCTCCATTCATGATGCAAAGCAGAGAGTTGGAAAAACTTTGCGATATGGTGCAGACAGGAGCAGGCGAAGACGACATAGATAAGGCGGCATCGTCTATTTACTATCTTTTAAACCAATGTGAAGATAATATTGATTCAATCAAAAACACTACCGACAAAAACGGCAGCAGTCTGCATCAAACTTTTCTGATTCGAAGAACGGAGCAAATGATTGGCAGAATCAGAGCATTGATAGATATTCTGGATGTTAAAACATTCAATGTAAAGTGGTTGGTAGGTTTAATGAAAACTATAACTACTCAGGAGTTGAACAAAACCAGATTGTTTGGTTTTATTTCTGAAAACCTCACTTTTATTGCCTATCAAATTGCAGAACATAAAAGTAAATCGGGCGAACATTATATTGCCAACAACCGCAAGGAATACAAAAAAATGTTTTATTCTGCCTGTGGTGCCGGAGTCATTATTTCTTTTGTGGTGATGTTTAAAGTAATGATTCATCACATGGGCTTGGCTCCTTTTTGGGAAGCGGTAATGACTTCGCTTAACTATGCCATGGGCTTTATCATGATTCATATCACCGGCTCTACATTGGCTACCAAACAGCCCGCTATGACGGCTTCAACTTTAGCACGGTTTTTAGACCTCAAAGCATCGGGCAGACCTGCTTATGATAAAATGGCGCTCATGTTTTCAAAAGTGTGGAGTTCGCAAACTATTTCTTTTATCGGCAATCTTCTGGTAGTGTTGCCGCTTACGGCTACTCTGGTCATTATAGCGGATACTTTTTTAGCTCAACCGTTTGTTCCAGAGGCGGAGGCTCAAAACATGCTGAATGCCAATAATCCAACCCGTTCTTTGGCTTGGTTTTATGCGGGCATTACCGGTTTTTTTCTTTTCTTTTCAGGAATTATTTCAGGCTATTATGACAATAAAGTTATTTATGATAAAATTCCATTGCGATTGAAGAACCACCCGCGATTACAAAAAATGATGCCTAAAGAATGGTTGGAAAAATTGGGAAATTATTTAGACCATAATCTTGGAAGTCTTATCGGAAATTTCATGTTGGGTTTCTTTTTGGGCACGGCTACTTTTATTGGTAATATTTTAGGTTTCCCATACGACATCAGGCATATTACTATTTCATCGGGATATTTCAGCATAGGCGTTTGGGAATTGCTAAATACTGTCCCCTGGCATGAAATACTTTGGGTGTTTATTGGCGTGTTGGGAGTAGGCTTTGTGAATTTTATGGTAAGTTTTTCTTTAGCATTTTATGTTGCTTTGAAATCGCGCAATGTGCGCTCTACCGATGTGCTTGAATTTTTGAAAGCCATCGCCATTCATTTCGATACTAACCCGAAAGATTTTTTAATTCCTTCGGAAAATGACAATGCAAAAGTTGAAACTGAAAAGGGAGTATTACAACATAAGGAATAACTCAATTTATCTGACAATTTTTAATTTTAGAAATAAACTACCCGTTATATTATGAATCATGTTTTCACTGTTTTTGTTTTTTCAATGTTTGTTTTCGCATCATGTTCTTATCCTGAAGGATATAAAACCATACAGGAGAAAAATGTTTACGAAATAGATGTGGCGGGCTATCTTACCAAAACCCGCGACATGTGGAATGTGCCGAGTTTGCAATATCATAATCGTTTCAGAACGGTTTATCTCATTGTGGTGGACAAACTGAAATCTACCACTAATAACAAATCATTCGAAGAGTATAATAATGAAGTGTTGAAAGATTTTAAAACACAATTCCCCGGAATGACTATTATTCCTTCTTCCGATTCGCTCATTAACGGACACCGCGCCATTGTTCATGAAATGGAGGCTGAAATGGATGGCGAAAAAGTTTGGTATTTGTTGGCAGTTTTGGAAGGAAAGGAACGCTACTATCAGGTTTGCTCCTGGACTTTAGATATTCGTAAGGAAAAGTATGAGGCTGATATTCGGCACATGGTGTATTCGTTTAAAGAACTCTAAATT
>CAZFFP010000055.1:0-26128 GCA_964518215.1 uncultured Chitinophagaceae bacterium | reverse complement strand
TAACGAAAGCCCTTCATTACAGAGGGCTTTCGTTTTTAATTTAAATGTTAAAACTTTATCAAAACAAGGGAAACAATTTAATCAACTGATATCTGCATCATGATAGAGAGTTGACTCCTGTTGGATTCTTATTAATTTAGATGAGCCTATATTTTTTCATCTATCCTATCTGCTACATTCTGCAACATTATATTGGTAACTTTTGCATAAATCATCGTTGTTTTCAGACTGCGATGCCCAAGTATTTTTCCAGTATTCTCTAATGAAATTCCATTCTGCATTAATATAGTGGTTGCTGCTGTATGACGGGCAACGTGGTGCGACAGTTTTTTCTTGATACCTGCCAAGTCAGCAATAATTTTTAGGTAGGAGTTAATTTTTTGATGAGAAATCCGGGGCAACACATACCCGGTAATCATGCGCTCTTGCTTGTATTTCTGATATATGACTTCCGCCTTTTTCAACATGGGAATTCTGTTGTAATCCTTGGTCTTTTTTTGTGTGTAGGTAATCCAAAACCTGTTGCCGTCAAATTCTATGCTTTCATCTTTTAACACATTGGAATCACTGTTTCGAAGCCCAGTATAAACTGAGAATAGAAAAATATCGAGCACCCTTTCCAGACTTTGATTGAAACTTAAATCAATTTTTTCTAACCTCGACAATTCAACTTCTGTGAGAAATGTCAGCCCACCTTGTTGTTTTTTTAATTTAAAGTCATTGTATGGATTAACCTCTAATAGTCTTTTTTCAACTGCTTTGTTGAGCATAGACTTCAGATTTATGTGATACTTTGTAGCAGAGTTTCGATTTACCGACTTACCCCTCCTGATATCTCTATGCAGTAAAAAGTTATCGAAGTTTTTTAGGAACTCAAGATTTACCTCCACTAGCCAAATTCGAGTTTGTCCACTTTCATCTAAAAAATCTTTCAGATGATTAATAGTGGTTCTGTATGTTTGCTTTGTTGCATGTGCAAATTCAGGGTTTTTCAGAACATTTTTCTCAAAATGTCCATTCACAAAATCAATAAAGCGCTGCTTCGGGCTGGTTTTATCATTCAGTTGCCTTCTTAGATTATTCATCGTCAAAGGCTTGTTATGATACTTCAGAAAGTTATACGCTTCATGAATCTTGTGTTCCAATTCGGAAAGCACTGTGTTAACTGACGATTTAAGCTTTAATCGTTGAGTTTTTGATTCCCAGATATTTAACGAAGTAATTGTTTGTCGAGTTGAAAATTCAAATTTCTCCCTTTTTAGAGTAACTCGGGTATATATTACGAAATTTCCATTTCCTGAGTCCTTATGAACACGCGGAAAGTGTTTAATGGTTAGATTTTCAACCATGATATTAAATATTTTACAAGTGTGAAACATTTTTTCGCACGGTGTGAAACATTTGCGAAACAAATAGGGGGTAAAAATGAAGAAACTTGAAGTGGAGTAAAAATCAAAACCCACGACTGGCGTGGGTTTGAAAGAATTTGAAACAAAATGAAAACAAAAAAGTGGTGCGAGAGGGAATTGAACCCCCGACACAAGGATTTTCAGTCCTTTGCTCTACCAACTGAGCTACCGCACCATTAGTGGAGCGCAAAAATACAATTTTTTGTCATTGCTGAAATGAATTTTTCAATTTCATTAAAAATTGAACACAGAATATTCATTTGAATTCCTGATTAATCTCTTAAAATCGGGAAAGTCATGCAGTGAGGACCGCCTCTGGCTCGCGAAAGTTCAGTGGCAGATAAGCGTATGATGGTTTTTTCAATTTTTTCAGGAGTTATCAGTCCACTTTGCAAAGCTGTTAAAACTGTTTGTCCGTCAACGATGCTGTATCCACGATTGCGGAGGGCTTCTGCCGTCCGGTAATTCCGTTGGTAAGAAAATGCTACGCCATCTTTCAACGTAACCAGATTGCAACCATCGGTCCATTGTTCGCGCTCATCGAAAGGATACTCTCCGTTGCCGCACAATATATAGTCTGTTTTAGGATTTACTGATTTGAAAAAATCGAGCAAGGTGCGAAAAGATGTTGAAGTGCCGTCATGATGATAGGCGGTTACTTCTATTTTTTCGGGGGAATTGACATAAGGACCAAACACCACAAATTCGTTGGCGCTGAGTTGCGTAAACAGCGTATCAATATGCATGCAGGTGCGCTCCTTAGGAATTTCAATCCAAATCACGCTTTTCACTACATTTTTTTCAAACAATTTATCTATCAATACATCTAACGCCTTAAGCGAAGTGCGTTCACTGCAACCTACCAACAGATAATCTTTATTGTAAATCATCAGGTCGCCACCTTCGAGCGTAACATCATCATCTTCTTTAGTGAGGTCAATAATTTTATTTTCCCTTCGTACGGTTTCAAATATCGGATGATAGTAAATGATGATGCGCGTCATGATGCTTTCTCGGGTGCGTGCGCTTTTCGAAGCCTGACAAATAATAACATGGTCGTTCACCACTGCGCCTATATCGCGGGTGAAAATATTGTTGGGCAATGGGGCAAAAATTTGTTTGCGCGAACTTCGCACAGAGCCGGTGTAAAGTGTATAAATCAATTCTTCGGGCGAAAGTCCCTTGAGGATTTGTTTTTGCTCGTCAGTGCAATCTTCTTCAAAAGCAACCGCTTCGATGAGTTCTTCTCTGGCGGCTGTATTGTGTTGAATAGATTCGAGCAGTAAATCCTGAGTGTCCAACACATTCTCTTCACCCAGAAAATAGCTCAGAATATCCATGAACACCTGATGCTCTTCACGCATTTTTGGGAGATATACAATATCGTCATATAAAAACTCGAGCGCCTTGCTGGGCGTTACCAATTCAATACCATCGTCCGGATGGTGCATAATTACCTTTTTGAGTTTTCCGGTTTCACTCGATACATGTATGTTGGGTTCCATGATATTGATTTTGGCGTTTAGCTTTCAGAACTATCCATTGTTCTGCACGATGTTTTACAAATATACCTCAGGTTTCTATTTGAAATTTTTTGCTTTGTAAATACTGAAAACAATTACATGAGCATTAAAGTAATTTGCCTTCAGCCTCTGATTGAAGAGCCGTCATTAAAGTTTCGCCAACGGCTTTCAGCACTTTTTTGTCAATAATTTCCATATTGTCTTGTTGTGTGTGCCAGGTGTGATGAAACGAATAAATGTTTTCAGGATGCAGCGAAATAATATCTATCATGGGTATGCCGGTGATAGTGTGAACATAATAATGGTCGTCTGTAATGGGAGCGGTTTTCTGAAAAATAAAATATTCGGCATGACCAATGCGATGTGCTACATTCCAAATGCCCCGCATCAGCGCAGGAGCTACCTGCATGGAGTAACCTTCGAGACGAAACGAGCTTCCTTTAGCGCCTACCATATCTAACAAAATGCCGTATTTAGCTTTGTAGTTTTCAACATGCGGATTGTTGCTCCAATACTGCGAGCCGAGACAATAAGAATTTTCTCCGGTGCCATTGCGATGAAACTGTGGCTGACCATAATCTTCCGCATCGAAAAAAATAATATCAATACCCAAATCAGATTGGTTAAGAGCCAGTTGCCGGGCTACTTCCATCAGCACACCAACTCCGCTGGCGCCATCGTTGGCTCCATCAATTGGGATGCGCCATTGCTCTGAATTTTTATCATGGTCGCTGAATGGGCGCGTGTCCCAATGGGCGGCAAGAATGATGCGGTTCCCGTTTTGAGGATTGAAAGAAGCAATGATGTTTCTGAATTTCAAAGGTGTTTTATCAAAAGCAATGACCGTTCCTGCCTGAACAATAACGGTATCCGTCCATTCTTTCATTCGGGAAATAATCCAGTCGCCACAGTTTTGATGAGCTTGTGTGTTAGGCACGCGCGGTCCAAAGGAAACTTGTTTTTCAATGAAATAATAAGCAGAGTCGGCATTGAAATCAGGAACAATTAAATCGGCAACAGTGGGTGTGGGAACATCAACTGTTTTGGGTTCGGAAAAAAAATCGCAGGAAGCAAAAAACAAAACAGCCGTAAACAGGATTAGAATAATATTTCTGTATGAATGTATAGCCATGGCTGCTTGTTTGATGCGGAAAGATATTTTAATACTGCTTATAATCCAAAAGGACTTGCGAAATCGAGTTTTTCTGATTCAGAATAAAATCAAATATATTTTGTTTGGGAAAACGTAATAAGCAAACACTTTTAAGAAAAAACACTATCATTATTGAAAAAACATCAGATGAAAATCTACGGCATCAAAAACTGCAATACCATGCAGAAAGCATTCAAAACGCTTGATGATAAAAAATTTGCTTACACCTTTCACGATTATAAAAAGTTGGGTATTGATGAGGTTACACTAAAAAAGTGGAGTGCAAAACTTGGTTACGAAAAACTGATTAACAAAAGCGGATTGACCTGGAAAAAATTAGACGACAAAGTGAAAGCATCAGTAAAAGACGAAGCATCTGCCATTGCATTAATGATGCAATACACCAGCATGATTAAGCGCCCTGTTATTGATACCGGCAAAACACTCATTCTTGGTTTTGATGAAACTGCTATTCAGAAATTATAAGGTTAGTGCATAAAACAAAACACTAAATTCGACAAATGAATACTTCCATACACGCCTTTAGCGATGATGCTTTGGGTTATCTCGATGCCGTAGGCATTGCAGAAGCCATTGCACAAAGAAAAGTTTCCCCCAAAGAAATTATTGAAGCAGCAATTAATCGTGCCGAAAAAGTAGATACACCATTGGGCGCCATCGTTTACCGGTGCTATGAAGAAGCATTAAGTAATGCCAACCATATCTCCGGCTTTTTTGGAGGAGTGCCTTCGTTTGTGAAAGACAACGAAAATATGAAAGGCATCCCCACACAATTTGGCACCAAAGCATTTGAGGCAAAACCGGCTAAGAAAAACAGCCAGTTTGTTGAGCAATTTATTTCTACCGGACTGAATGTTATGGGCAAAACTTCTTTGCCCGAATTCGGATTGATTTGCAGCACCGAAAATCCGAAGTGGGGCATCACCCGCAACCCGTGGAATACTGAATACACCACGGGCGGCTCATCATCGGGTTCTGCGGCTATGGTGGCTTCCGGTGTAGTGCCTATTGCAATGGCAAACGATGGCGCAGGCTCTACACGCATTCCTGCATCGTGTTGTGGATTGGTAGGATTGAAACCCAGTCGCAACCGCTTGAAAAATTTTGAAGGCTCCGATGCTCTGCCCATCAATATTGGCTATGAAGGCGTTTTAACTCGCTCGGTGCGCGACACCATCGCTTTTTATGCAGCTGCCGAACAACATTATCAAAACCAAAATCTTCCGCCCATTGGTAGTGATTATCATCCCGTCAAAAAGCGATTAAAAATAGTTTTATTCGATAACCTTCCCGAAGGAAAAATGGGACATCAGGATGACGACACACATCAAACTGTTTTAGCTGCTGCAAAATTGTTAGCGTCCATGGGGCATATTGTGGAGCAACGCCCGTTTCCGATTGAAGTAGATTTTTTGGCGCATCACTTTTTGAGCTACTATGGTTTTTTAGCTTTCTTTATGAAAGACCTGAGCCGTATTGTGTTGAATGCCAAAATGAATAAACACGAGTTGGAAAATTTCACTACCGGCTTGAGCAAGCATTTCACCAGCAACATGACCAAGCTGCCATCGAGTTTAAGAATGCTGAAAAAAACTGGTGCAGAAGTAGAAGCCATGTTTTCGGAGTTTGATGTGGCATTGACACCCGTTGTATCTCATGCCGTTCCTAAGATTGGTTACTTCGACCCCACACTGCCTTATGAAGAAATTTCGAGAAGGGCTGTGAGTTTTGCCTCGTTTACAGGCTTGCAAAATATCACCGGCTCACCGGCTATTTCAATTCCTATGGGCATGTCATCAGAAGGTTTGCCCATTGGGGTTCATCTTACTGCGCCTATCGGGCATGACAGGCTCTTGTTGGAACTTTCATTAGAACTCGAACAGGCAAAGGCGTTTAAGCAAATATTTGAAGTATGAACCACTCAGAAATGGTAAACCTTTCCTTCCTTATAAACTCTTAGTTTGGCTTCTTTCCATGAAGGTAGTTTTGCCGCAGGAATAGTAAGTATTCTGATTTCTTTTGCCAATTTCCCGCTTTGTTTCATGGCTTCCAAATGTGCTCCGCTACGGGCAAAAGCTTTCATGGCTGCTTCTGAATTCCATAAAGTCATGGTGTAGTGAGTAGTCCAAAAACCGGTATTTTTTTGAGCCAAACAATTTTTATCTTTTCTCAATTGCAACACAATGTGCATGGCGAGATAAGAGAGTTTAAAAAACAACCAGGGCGATTTCAACTCTAACAGTGTGATGATAGCATACATATCTATGAAGATGCGGAAGCATATTTACAAATAATTTTCCTGATTTTTTAGTAATTACCGATAGGTCTATATCTCAACTTGCCTTCCATCCAATGGCAATTTTCCAGACTGCCTACCCTTAATCTCAAAGGAATTTTAATTTGCTTTTCCAGTTGCAGTTCCTTTTTACAAATGAAGCCAAAGTTTGTTGCGGCAAAGTTGGGCGCAATCATAAAGTTTATTTTTGGAGATACACTTTTTAGTGGGAAAGTTGTAATTTTTTCTGGTATAACAATTCCTGTTTTATCGGTTTGAGCAAATAGGTGATTGCCACTATAAATGAAGCAACAAAAAAATACTAACAGAGATTTTCTGAAGAACATAGAACTTTTAATTAAATATTATTTCTTGAATTCGGATGCTGCTTCCATAAAAGTAGGAATTGTATCTATTATATTGCATCATCCTTCATGCTGAAAAATATTTATTCTTACTCAAAGACTAAAACATACGCTCAAAGCGTATTTTTAACTTACTTACAAACCTTCAGCCATGAGAAACCCCCTTCTGCTCTTCTTGCTTGCAACGCTTTTTTTGTTTTCATGCAAAGACAAAAATCAAATTGAATTAGTAAACACCAATTGCAAGGGCGAAGTGTCTTTGCTGGGCAATTTCACTTTTGAATTCGATAAAAACCTGGCGCACGACTCTATGCTCAATCAATGGCGCTTTATCGAATACATTAAATTTGAACCTGCCATTCCCGGAAGTTTCAACTGGACTAATCCGGCTACATTGGTGTTTTCGCCACAAAGCGATTTGAAACCGGCAACCACTTATAAGGCTGACTTCACCAATGAGCTCACGGCTCATGTAAATCAATATTCGGTGAGTGGCTTGAAAGAAATTACATTCAACACGCCCGGTTTACAATTGGCAAGTGTAAATGCGCGTTGGGCAGTGCGCGATGAAAACACCAAGGATGCAGGCGCGGTGGCAGATTTATATTTCAACTACAGAGTAGCACCCGCCCAACTCAAAGAATCGTTGAGCATTGAAGCTGATGGAGTAGTGCAGCCATACGCCATTGTCAATACCAATGCCGACAGCAAAATTTCGGTGAGCCTGTTGAATCTGAAATTGGAAGACAAAGACAACTTGTTGAAGTTTGTTTTGAAAAAGGGCTTATTGCCCGAAGGAGGCAACAACTCCACCAAAGAAGATATTACTACCTCTACACTGCTGCCTTCGGCTTATGTGCTTTACATCAATAATATCGAAGCCAATCACGATGGCAACGAAGGGCGCATCAGTCTGTTTTGCAGTCAGTTGCCCATCATGGATAACATAGAAAAATTCATCAGCATTGAACCGAAAGTTGAATTCAAAGTAGAGCAAAGCAACGAAGGATTTTTAGTAAAATCCGAACAATTCAGTGTGGCGCAGTTGTATGAAATAACGGTGAAAAAAGATTTGCGCGGCAGAGCTGGCGGCACACTGAATGACGAATATCAGCAACAAGTTTCGTTCGGAAAATTGCCGCCCTCCATCAGCTTTCTCAACAACAAAGCCGTGTATCTGACCGACAAAGGCAACAAAAATATTGAAGTGAAAATTGTGAGTATTCCGAAAGTGAAAATCACCATTTCTAAAATTTTCGAAAACAACCTCGTGGCTTCCAACCGCTACGGATATTACAGCAACGATTATGGCGATGATTATGACGATTACTATTACTACGATGGATATATGGACATGCAAATGGGCGATGTGATTTATGAAAGCGAAATTGAAACCAAAAACCTTCCGAAGAAAGGTGGCGTGTCGCTGTTCAATTTCGATTTCTCCGATAAGCTCCCCGAATTCAAAGGCATTTATCATATCAAAATAAGGTCCACCGAAAACTATTGGCAAAGCGCTTCAAAATTTGTTTCGCTTTCCGATATTGGTTTATTGGCGCGCGAAAGCAAAGACAAAATGTATGTGTTTGCCGCCTCTATAAAAACTGCTTCACAAATGAGCAATGTGCAGCTTTCCTTGTATGGCTATAACAATCAACTCGTAGGCACTGCCACCACCAACAGCGAGGGTTATGCCGAAATAGATTTGAAACGAAAAGAATTTTCGGGATTCAAACCGGCACTTATAACTGCACGAAACGGCAACGATTTCAATTACATGATGCTGAACAATACCCGCGTGGGCACTTCGCGTTTCGATGTGGGTGGCAGATACAGCAATGCCACCGGCATGGATGCTTTTGTGTATGCCGAAAGAGATATTTATCGTCCGGGCGAAAAAATAAACATGTCGGTGGTGATGCGCGATCGCGATTGGAAAACTCCGGGTGAAATTCCGCTGAAAATAAAATTGGTGTTGCCCAACGGAAAAGAACTGCGCACCATTCGCAAAAACCTGAATGAACAAGGCTCGCTCGAAGCCGCTTTCGATTTGTCGGCTGCCGCCATCACAGGTAATTATCATTTTGAAGTTTACACTTCCAACGATATTCTTATAGCTACCAAAAGTGTGCTGGTGGAAGAATTTATGCCCGACAGAATAAAGGTTACACCTGCACTTAATAAACCAACTTATGTGCCAGGCGATACTGCTTTGCTCTCCGTAAATGCCGTAAACTATTTCGGTCCGCCTGCTGCCGGAAGAAATTACGAAACCACCCTGCAACTTAAAGTAAAGGAATTCGGAACCAAAAAATACCGGGGTTACAATTTTCATATTGCCAAGCGCAACACCTATTTCGAGCAAGTGCTGAGAACCGGAACCACCAATGCAGAAGGCAATGTTTCCGAAGCATTTGTTATTAAAACCGATGCCGACAACATGGGCATTCTGCAAGCCGATTTTTTTGTTACCGTATTTGATGAAAACGGACGACCCGTTAACCGTAAACTTTCGGCAGATATATACACACAGGATATTTTCTACGGAATCAACCGGGGAGATTATTACTATTATCCCACCAACCAGACTTTAAATTTTCCGTTGATTGCATTAGACAAAAAAGAAAATGTGCAAAGTAATGTGAAAGCAAAAATTCAGGTGATTAAACACGAATACCGCACCGTGCTCACCCGCGATGGGCAGTATTTCAGATACAATTCGCAAAAAGAAGAAAAACTGATTGCCGACCAAACCATCACCATCAATGGCGAAAACACCAAATACAATTTTGTGGCGCGCACTCCCGGTCGTTATGAAATAAGGCTTTACAAACCGGGCGCATCGTATTATGTGTCGCAGGAATTTTATTGCTACGGTTGGGCAGATGCAGGCACGGCTAATTTTGAAGTGAGCAACGAGGGCAATATTGATATTGTAGCCGATAAGGAAAAATATAGCGCGGGCGAAACCGCCAAGCTATTGTTCAAAGCGCCCTTCAACGGCAAAATGCTCATTACGGTTGAAAGCGATAAACTGCACACGCACTTTTGGGTAAGCACCAACAACCGCACGACTACTGCAAGCATTGCTTTGCGTGCCGAACATTTGCCTAATGCTTACATCACGGCTACTTTAATTAAACCGCACGAAGAAACTGATTTGCCGCTTACGGTGGCACATGGTTTTGTTTCGCTGAAAGTGGAAGAGAAAAACAGAAATATTCCTGTCGAAATTTTTGCCGAAAAACAGGTGCGCTCCAACACCACACAAAAAGTAAAAGTGAAAGCCTCACCAAAAAGTAAGGTTACTTTGGCAGTAGTAGATGAAGGCATACTTGCCGTTACCGGTTATAAATCTCCCGACCCTTACCAGTTTTTTTATCAGAAACGCGCATTGGAAGTTAGTTCTTACAATATTTATCGGTTGCTGCTGCCAGAAGTAAAAGGCCATATATCGCTGCTCAGCACCGGTGGCGATGGCGACATGGCAAAACGCCTCAATCCGGTGCAGAACAAGCGCGTGAAATTGGTTTCCTACTGGAGCGGCATTACCGATGCTTCGGGCAATGCCGAAGCCGAATTCAGTTTTGATATTCCGCAGTTTTCCGGGCAATTACGACTCATGGTGGTGGCTTATAAAGATGCTTCGTTTGGTTCGGCAGAAACCTTTATGACCGTTGCCGACCCCTTAGTGGTGAGCAGCGCTTTGCCTCGTTTCCTCAGTCCTAAAGACACGGTGGAAATGCCCGTAACCATTAGCAATACAACTTCAAAGGCATCGGACATTTCGGTGCAGATAAAAACCGAAGGACCGTTGCTGATTGATGGAAATAAAACACAAAAAATAAAAGTGAATGCCAATGCCGAAGCGGTAGTTACTTTCAGAATAGTTGCCGACCAAAAAATTGATGCCGGAAAAGTAATTGTGGAAGTAAATGGCTTGGGCGAAACATTCACCGATAAAACCGATATTACCGTGCGCCCTGCATCGCCCCTGCAAAAACGCTTTGATGCAGGCATGGTAGAAGGCAACAAAACCAAAACCATTCAAATTGAAACCGATGGCTTTGTTCCTTACAGCGCGCAATATAGTTTGGTGGTGAGCAAGTCGCCCGTTACGGAATTTGCCAATCATTTACAGGAACTGGTGCGCTATCCGCACGGCTGCACCGAGCAAACGGTTTCAGCCGCATTTCCGCAGTTGTATTTCAGTGAGTTTGCCATGTTGTTTCATCAGGACAGCAGCGCTATTCGCAATTCGAACCAAAATATTTTGGAAGCCATTCGCAAAATAAAAATGCGCCAACTCTACAATGGCGGACTCACACTTTGGGAATCGGGTGGCACCGAACACTGGTGGTCATCGGTGTATGCCGCGCACTTTTTGATAGAAGCGCAAAAGGCAGGTTTTGAAGTGGAGAAAAGTTTGTTGGATAAGCTGTTGAGCTATCTGGAATTTCGTTTGAAGAAAAAAGAATTAACCACTTACTATTATAACCGGAATGAAAACCGGCAAATTGCTCCGCGCGAAGTAGCGTATAGCATGTTTGTGTTGTCGCTTGCAGGCAAGCCGCAGGTGAACACCATGAACTATTACAAGTCGAACAGAAATCTTTTATCGCTTGACAGTAAGTATATGTTGGCGGCTGCCTATGCTTTGGCGGGCGATAAAAATAAATATGCCGAATTGCTGCCTGGAAATTTTTCGGGCGAAATATCCAATACCGAAACAGGCGGCAGTTTCAGTTCGGCACTGCGCGATGAAGCCATCAGTTTGTATGTAATGCTGGAAGTGGACCCGAACAACAACCAAATACCCGTGATGGCAAAACATGTGGCGGAGCAGTTGAAACAAAACAAATATTATTTCAGCACTCAGGAGCGCGCTTTCAGTTTTCTGGCATTGGGAATCATGACTAAGAAAGCCAATCAGAGTAATGTTTCCGCTACCATAAAAGTGAACGGCAAAACTGTGGGTGAGCTTACCAACCAATCGTTGAAACTCACCTCCAAACAATTGGGCGGCAACAAAGCCGAGTTAGCCGTAAAAGGAACAGGCAACATTTATTACTACTGGAACGCGGAAGGCATCACGGCTGACGGCAGCTACAAGGAAACCGATAATTTCATTAAAGTGCGTAAAACTTTTTACGACCGCACCGGCAGAATGGTGAGCGCTGATAAGTTTATGCAGAATGAATTAATTGTAGTGGGAATCACCCTCGAAAACAGCTATACCACCAAAGTCGAAAATATAGTGATTACCGATATGCTTCCGGCAGGTTTTGAAATTGAAAATTCGCGCACACAGGAAATTCCGGGCATGACCTGGATTAAAAACGCATCTACCCCCACTGCTATGGATGTGCGCGATGACCGTATCAACCTGTTTGTGGATTTATACAATAAGAAGCAAACCTATTACTATGCTGTTCGTGCTGTATCACCCGGCATATACCAAATGGGACCCGTGAGTGCCGATGCTATGTATGCGGGCGAATATCATTCCTATCACGGTGCGGGGATAGTGCGGGTGGTGAAATAATAGATTGAAAAGTTATATTATACCCATAAAAAAATCCCGCAATTGCGGGATTTTTTACTTGCAAACCATAATTAAACCAAATACTTGAATTATTTCTTAGAGTATTTTTTGTTGAATTTATCAATTCTTCCGGCAGTATCAATGAACTTCATTTTACCGGTGAAGAATGGGTGAGAATCTTTCGAAATCTCAAGTTTTACCAAAGGATATTCGTTTCCGTCTTCCCATGTAATGGATTCTTTTGAGGGAGCACATGAACGGCACAAAAAGCTTGTATCGGTAGAAATATCTTTGAATACTACTATTCTGAATTGTTTAGGATGTATGCCTTCTTTCATTTTTCTAAATTTTAAAGGACTGCAAATATAAGGGAAGCATTTCGTTTGTGCAATTTACATTTTGTTTACATTTTTTTTACTGAATAAAAAGTGTAATTAGTCTGATTTTCAGGAACTTCAATAGCTGGTTTATGGATTAATGGCTTGACTTTATATCAGTTGACACAAACATGATTTTATGAAAACACTCGAACAAATGGACTGGAGGCGGCTTAATGGAGATGCCCTTGCTTTGCCTCTGAGAGAATCTGTAGCAGAAGCTATTTTGCGCGAAAGAGAAAAAGGTTACAGGCTGAAAGTGTGTATAGGCACAGATTCGCAGGTGCGGGCTGCTGAAACCGAATTTGCTACGGTGATAGTGTTTTTAAGAGAAAAACAAGGCGGATTTATGTTTATCAGCAACGACCGCACTCGTCAGAAAATGTCTATTAAAGAACGAATGCTGCTGGAAGTGCAGCGCTCTATTGAAGTTGCTTATGATATATGCCCTTTATTAGATGCCCATGATGTTGACCTTGAAGTTCATGCCGATATCAATACCAATCCGCATTTCAAATCCAACCCCGCCCTTAGTGAGGCAATGGGATACATCCTCAGCATGGGTTTTGTTTTCAAAGCAAAGCCCGAAGCTTTCGCCAGCAGCAGTTGCGCCAATAAGGTAGTTTGATTTTTCTTCCGTTTTGTCAAAATTCTTAACGAATATTTGTTTATTTCAAAATTTTTCCCAAAATTGGCATTACAATTTCAAGTCTTTTAATATGTGTTTATGAAAAAATTCTACCTTCTTCTCTTTATTTCGGGATCAGTTTTATTTTCAAATGCTCAAAATGTGGGCATTGGAACTTCAAGCCCTAATTACAAACTCGATGTAGCCGGTGATGTAAATCTTTCAGACAAACTACGATTGAACGGACTTGCTACACCCAATAAAGTCTTGAAAACCGATGCCAATGGCAATCCGTTTTGGGGCGATGATGAAAATACTACTTATACGGTTGGTCCCGGCTTGACACTCACCGGAACAACCCTTTCACACGCACCTCATACAGGAGATGCAACGGGAGCTACAACATTAACCGTAGTAGGGTTACAAAATAGACCTTTATCTGCAACCGTGCCTACTTCGGGTCAGGTATTAAAATGGAATGGCACGGCTTGGGCGCCCGCTTCAGATGAAAATACCACCTACACTGCCGGAAGCGGTATCAGCATTTCGAGCGGAACCATTACCAATACTTCACCTTCTTTATGGACGCTTTCCGGGAGTAACCTTTATCCTAATTATAACTCATGGAATGCGGGTGTAGGAACTACTGCTCCTGCTTACAAACTTGATGTGGCAGGTTCTGCAGGTTTTAATTCGATACTGAAAATAGGTCCCGGCTCAAATAATCCCGAGCGCGGTCCTTGGAACCCAATATGGACGGCTATTGGTGCAGGCAAACCAATTTATCCCGATGAAGAATTTGCATCGGGAGGCAATTCGGTTCTTGTGTATAATAATTCAGGAGGAACGGGAGTCCAACACTTTTGGGAAAATGGCGATGGCTCTCAACCGAACTCTACTGGGAAATGGATAAGAATTGAAAACAATGGCGGCACCACCTCTCCCGGTTTTGGCGGGTTTTATCAAAGAATTGATTCGAGAAGAAATGCAACATTTGTGCAGCGCTTCAGAGCCAAATTGCCTGTTGGCTATCAGTTTGTATTAGCTCAGAATTCTCAGGGAACCAATCATACATCTTACTGGCTTACTTCCACCGAAGGAACAGGAAAATGGGAAGAATATATAAGGGTATCGCACTGTGGAAATACCGGCACATTCTCCACTGGAGGGCATGTATATGTAACAGGACCATCCAACGTATTTACATGGTATTTAGCAAGTAGTAATATATATGAAGTGAATACACCCAGTTCCGGATGGAATAATAATGAATACATCAAGAATCAATTTGCATCTGCTCAATCGCCTGCCAATTTCTGGATAAGCGGAAAGGGTAGGATAGGAGATGAGTTGAGCGTTATCGGCAACTCTATTTTTGGCTCTAATGGAACTCCTGCTACACGTATGCAATTGCACCATACTTCTTCAGGCGGGATGACCGGAAATGTTGCTTATGGAGGCATCCACTTAAAACAAGATGCTGGAAACGATGGTTATACCGGTATTACTTCCACTGCAACAAGTTTGGGCACACAAGGCGGCATTTTGTTTCAAGGCTCCGGTTCTTACGGAACTAAAATTCATTTTTTAACTACCAGCAGCTATGCAGCAGGCATGCAGCAACGCATGATAGTAGATCATTTGGGAAATGTAGGAATTGGAACTACCGCCCCTGCCGAAAGACTCCATGTTTCAGGCGGAAACATCAGAGTTGGAGGAGACTACACTCTTAACTCAGAAGGAGACCATCTTAAAATGATGTATGGCGTACGTGCAGATGATACAGCTTATGAATGGGTTGGCTTTTATTCCAATACAACACGGCAGGGAATTATTTTATATGACGGTGCATGGAGTGGTGCTAATTCCAGAACCGATGAATTTTCTATTACTGCCGAAAATGCAAACATGCTTACGCTGAATACTCAATCCGGAAGACATATTGCGCTGATGCCCAAGGGAACCGGAAATGTAGGTATCAACACTTTGTCACCCGGAGAGAAATTAGATGTTTTCGGCAATGTAAGAGCATCAGGAATTGTGTATTGGGGCAATGGCTTAGTAAGAACCGAAACCAGAGCCGATGCTGGTTTGCGCGGTGATGCCGGAGCCAAGAGCGGTTTTTTTGAGACTTCTGCACCATCGCCTGCAAGCAGTTGGCCCACAGGCGCATCATCTTGGTGGCATTTATTGGATGTAAGGCACAGTAATAATGGCAATAACTATGCTATGCAGTTTGCAGGCAGTTTTTTCGACCAAAATTTGTATTACAGAAAAACAAACAACAATCCTGCTCAACCCTGGACTAAACTTTCTACCGTTCAGGTGTTCAGCGCCACCGGCTCTACCGATATCAGCATGAACTCCACCACGTGGACCAACACGGGATTGTCACTCACTTTTGTTCCACAATCGAGTACAGCATTAGTGCATTTGACTATGTCTGGAAGGTCAAACCCAAGTGCATATCCGGTTCAAAATGTTTTTTGCAGAGTGTTGCTCAATGGCGTTTCAATAGGCGGTGCGGCTACACCCGGTGAAGATACAGATGGCTCGGCAACCGTTACCACATGGAGTATGTCTTTTTCAAAACCAGTAAATGTAACTCCCGGCACCTCATACACGCTTGAAGTGCAATGGATGCGTAGCGGAATCTACACTACCACAATTTATAATGAACCAGCTACAAGCGAAATACAACACAGAACTTTAACTGTTACAAATTATTAGTGTTACACCAAATAGAAATTCTTTAATGAAACATAAAACTTACAGCATGAAAATTTTGATGAGCGTTTTTTTGTTAGCCTTATTCACTTTTACCTCAATTGCACAAAACAATTTTGGGGCGCAAGCAGGCAATAGGAATCTTTTTGAAAATGGTGATGTAGTAGTGTTTGTGGCTGTAGATATGTATTCAAGTAAATCGGAAAAATCTACAAAGCCATATCAGGAGGAAATTTCTGCGGTGTATTATGCCGCCACTAATGATCCGGGAAACACTCCCTTTGTCAGAAAAGGTATTGCGTATGTGAAATTCAGCAATTTGAATGGTATAGCAAAAAAGGGAGACTACATTACAAGTTCCGAAATACCCGGAACTGCTATGAAAGCTACTGAAACGGGTATGGTCTTAGGTGTAGCACTTGAAGATTTCAAAGAAGAAACCGGACTATTGAAGATTTTGGTAGAGCCTGTCCGCTTAAATCTTCCAAAGTGATGACTATTTGATTTTAGCAGTGAAAAATTAATTACAAACTGTATAAGGGAATTTAGAATTATCTAAAATCGGCAGCATTTTAACAACATGTAGAAATTATTAATAATTAATTTTCCAGAAACCCCTTTAAAATTAATGGGTTTTGCAGAGGTTAATAAAAAAAATATTATTCTCATGTCATTTTAATTCAAAAACGACTTTTTTGCTTTAAAAGCTAAAGGCAGCAATGGCTTAAAAAACTCAATTGCTGTTTCATGTAGAACTTACCCGAAACTGATTATTACAAAACTTCTTCGAGCACATATGTGGGTTTTGCAAATTACTGAAATGGAATTTTTCTCATAGAAATTTCAGAATACTCTCCGGTTAACGTAGATAAACCATTCACATTCAATGGATTGATGAGCCAGCGGCAGGAACATATACTTATGACATCTATATTCGTTACCATGCTAGCGGAATGACAGATTATGCTCATGCATTGCATGCTTATGAACTGAAAAGATAAATATTCAACATTAAAAATTTACAAGTCATGAAATCACTTGCTCTTACATTACTTCTGATTTTCAACATAGTTGTAATTGTTGAATCATAAGCGCAAAACACCGCACCTGAAAACAAATCCGATAAATGGTTGCGCGCTGCTTATGCTTCTTTACAGGAAGAAAGATTTGACCTGAATTTTCAATCAGAACGTGCAGAGGCTTTTTCTAAAGTATTATTAAAGGCCTACAGAGAATTATTGCCATTGCCTGAATACTTTCCTCAAAACCTGAGAGAAGAAAACCAGCTAATATTTCAGAAACTTTTGGCGCAATTAAAACAATTCAGAGAAAATCCTTCTGCTTTGGAAGAAATTATGAATTATGAACAACAGAAAATAGCTCTGGAAAATGCTCCTCTTACCGCTCCTGTATTTGCCGGCTCGGCAGAGGCTCAAAAATATTTAGACAAAAAAATGAAAAATACAGTCAAGCATTATTCATCTCCTAATGCAACTATTATTGAGCAAACTATTTCAGACGACCCACATGCCGGGAATTAATTTTTTTAAAACCTCACTCTCACCTGCGCCTTAATTTCAGAGCGGGTGTTGCCGTTAATTTCATCTAAGCCGGAGCCTACTTTTTCGCGGTTGCTGAAGTAGGTTTGAGCAAAGCGCAACCAAACAGTAATGTTCGGATTAATGTCATACTTCAGCAGTAAATAATACCTGAAACCATTGTCGGATAGCGGTGGAATGGAAAACATATACAGGATGTCATTCTCATAAGCATATATGCGGGCATTGAATGTTTGAGTGTCGAACAATGTATAGCGTGCATAAATGGTTAAAGGAAATTTGAAAGGCTCCAAACGAATGTCCTGATAAATCATAAAGCCCTTTTCTACCGGATTAATATTGTCGTTATACCACGCATACTCCACACGATTTTGGAATGCCACTTTTCTATTGAGCGCATACGATACATGATAACGCAAACTCTGCCTCACCACATCGGTGAGATAATCAATCTTGGTTTCATTAGCCGGCACATTACGGTTTCTTATTTCGTAGCGATATCGCACATGCATATCCACCCGCGAGGACACAGCATAATTCACCTGACCGAAATATTCAAAGCCGCGTGATGGTGCATCAATGAGATATTTTATCCACGGGAAACGGTAAAAATCGAAGAATGTCGAAACCGTTGTTTTCTTTAAAGGTCTCAATACCATGCCGGCATATAAGCCCGCTTCATTGTTGCCGGTGGCAGATTCGCCAAAAGCGTTTTGTTGCAGCGCAAAATATTTTCGGTCGTAGTAGCGATGCACCAGAGAAAACTGTGCTTTTGCCGAAGCGTTGATGAGTGCGCCATTCACTATGGCAACGCCTTTTTCATTATTCATTGCCGCTTCACCGAAAAAAGTAAAACTGCCAATCAGCCACGAATAATCTATACTCACATTAGCTACTTCGCTTCCGGTGAAATTAAATCTTCGGTAAGGAACATCTGATGCCAGAAAAGCTGCACTGAGTTTATTGTAAACGCCATTCAAGCCGAGCGTTGCTTTTTTGAAACGATATTTCAAACTGCCGCCCGTAGTCAGCAGTGATGTCGCATTTTTATTTCTGATTTCGGTGGGTGTGCGATGCAAGCCCGTTTCCTGAAGCGAAGTAATTTCCAAAAACTCTACATCAATGGTATCAACAGAGGAGGCAACACTCGCATCTACTTTTTTGTAAGAAACAAAACCCGTTACATCTAACTTCCCGAAACCCGCAGTAGCGGCTGCGCCCCGCATATAGAAGGCTTCGTTTACAGAAGTATAAGGCGAAATGGCAGGCGCGTATTTCTGCACACTCATCACTAAAGGTGTTTTCCGAAAGCCAAAACCCGTCCACATAGCTAAGCCCTGTCCGAAACGAACATTGTAATCGCCAATGGCAATGGCTTTAAAAACCGAAACATCGCGCACAAAAATATGTGCCGAATAAAAATCGAAGCCCTGCTTCTGAGTGCCTTTAAAAAATTCTTCTCCAGGGTCTTTTTCGGCAGTAAAACCATAAGAAAATTTTGTTCCGTAATTATAGCGATAGCGCACATAATACCGCTGCGGACTGCCCAGATAGCGACTGCGCGTGGGGTCTTCAATGGTATAGCCGCGCTGCTCTTCGAGAATTTGTGTGTAGCGCAAAAACACCTGATACTTCCCATCGAACAGCAAACGCTTTAGGGAAGTTTTTCTTTTTCTTTCTTCCATAGGAATCACAGTAATGTATGGAAGCAAACTTTGTATAGAAGGCAAATCGAAACCCTGCACACCTTGTAATTCATACACGGTAGAAAACCCATTCATACGCTGCCGATAACTAATGATGCCGTTGATTTGCTGAGGCGTAATGAGATTGCCCAGCAATTTAAATTCATCATAAGAGGCGCTATTTAAATCGAGCGGATAATTTTTCAGGTCTTCTAAAGTTTCAAGATAGGTGTCGAAATCGAATGGCGCATCTGATTGCTCGGAGATAATTTCTAACAGTTGTTCGTTTTGTTTTTCATCGGGAATTTTTTCTTCGGGCTTGGGTTCTTCCTGCGCAAAAATGTTTTGAGAAGAAAAAATCAAAAACACCCCAACAAAAAATAATAAAAGACTTTTCAGGTTTCTCAAAATTTTATGATTATTCCGCCTTATCATCTTGCTTCGCTTTCTTCTTGATGAGGTAATGAATGCCTACTTGCGGAGTAATACCTAATATCTGATGATACAAGCCGGAAAAATCAAGATTGAATCCTTTCAGATGCAAACCAAAACCGAAGGTGCCCTGAATAGGATATGAATTAATGCCTCCTCTCAAAGAAAATTTATCTACCGGACGATATTCCGCCCCGAATTTAATATTGGGCTTATACACCAAATCTTTTTCAAACTCGCCAAACAAAGTAACTTTTTCGTGCGGAAGATATGCCAAGCCCAAACGCATGATGGTTGGAACTTTTTCTCCATAAACTTTCTCTAATTCAATCGGCAATGGATTGAAAATATGAGCGCCAATGAGCAATTCTTTTGTAGGCGCGTATTGAAAACCTACATCAAAAGTGAAGAGATTCCGTTGACCGTATTCGATAATCGCATAGTTGAGATAATTGAATTTCACTCCCGTTGAAAATTTCTTTCCGAAGGCTTTGCCAAATGAGAGCGCCATGATTTTTTCGTTGTATTCTTTTCTGCCGAAATAATTTGCCGACACACCGAAGGTGCCTGTTGCCGTGGGCAATGCCACGCTTCCGTGAAATTTATCAAGCCCCGCCACCAAAAAACGCCTTTCAGCAAAAATTCCGAAGGCATAATCTTTTACAAAGCCCAAACCTGCCGGATTATTACCTGCCGAATACACATCAGACTGATTGGTAACCTGATTTCCGGTAGCAACAGCTTTGCCGCCCGCAGGCTGATATACCAATTGAGCATAAACTGAGACGGAAAAGAATGCACAAAAAAGTAACGTGGAAAATAATTTCATGGCTGTAGTAGAGTTCTAAAATATTCACATTCGGCAGAATTACCAAAAGCAGGAAATTAATTAACACAATATGCGAAATGAATTAAAATACCATCGTATGTTTTATTGTCGTTCAGTGTGCTCAGATTCATAAATCAAAAATTGCTTTTTGGTTTGTGGAAGTTTCATGATATAAGGTTCCCCTGCCTCGCTCGCATCTTGCGAGCGTGTGTTGATGCTGCCTCCGGCATAGTGAATTTGGTGTAAGCCATCACGGATTCAATTCATCCCCCTGCAAGGCATCCGCACACCCCCTTCGCCAACGCGCCAATCTGCGCGCAAAGGGGGACATTTGCTTGCCCGAATTTTGAAGTTTAGTTTTTGATGGAATCATTGCTATTAAGTCCCCTTGTGGGTTGCTATGTAGCTATGCGAAGTCCCCTACTGCGTAGAGTAGGGATAAAGGGCAGGGGGATGATTGCCGAGAATGATTGCAATATAGAGCTGAAAACTAATGATGACAGGCAAGAAAAACATGAGCAGCCGCTTCATCAAGTTTTGGGTAATTACAAAAGTGAACCATGAACAATTTCGTAAATAACCATATTGCCTTTTACCATTTTGAAAGCTATCACCCAATTTTTATAACGAATGCAACTGTATTTTCTGGAAGCTAATTTTTTATTATTGCATATCGGATAACTAACATGAGGTAATGCGAATGTTTTGATGCGGCTGAAAAATTTATCTAACCAACGGTCGCCAGCACCGGCAGTATTTAGCTCTTCTACATGCTCGGCAATATTTTCTAAAACTTGTAGCGCCTTTTTGCGAATAATGATTCCCATACTACTTTTTGGAAATTCTTTTTTGCTGAAGTTTCTTTTTGATGCCTTCAACTGCATCTTCTAAAATAATGGCTTTGCCATGAGGACGAGAGAGATATTCTTCCAGTTCGGCATCGGTAGCTTTTCTGCCAATGCCTAATGCCATATCGCGGGCAGATAATTTACGCGCTATATTATTAGGCGCTAAATCTGACGAAGATTCCTGCTGCGACTTATGAGAGTTTTGCTCTTTAAACATGATTTAAAAGTAACGATAATTTTGCTTTCCCGCATTCGCCCCGCCCTCGCTCGCATCTTGCGAGTGTGTGTTGATGCTGCCTCCGGCATATTGAATTTAGGTTAAGTCATCAGGCTATTCATGCAAGCATTACGCGAGAGATGATGAAGGAATTAAAGGTTTGATAGATGCAACTTTTTTGCAGGATTAAAAATCCATAACTCAAGGATTCGGGATGGCAAATCCCGAATAGCGGGGGCAAAGTAAGTAATACCCTATTCCTTCAATAACATTCCGGGTGTGGTGCCATACTTATCTCCAAAGCATTTCACAAAATATGAAGTACTGCTATAGCCTGTCTTGTAGGCGACTTCGTTCACATTATAGGCTCCGCTCTCCAACATTTTATAGGCAACATTTAAGCGATACAACAAGATGAATTTATTTGTGGAAAGATTGCTAATTGCTTTTAATTTCCGATTCAGGTGTACGCGGCTATAGCCAACTTCTTGTGCCAGCATTTCAACCGAAAACATGGGATTTTCAATATGAACCTCTATGGTTTGACAAAGCTTTTCCAGTAAAACTTTTTCTGCTGGTTTAGCCGTTTCTAACAAGGCTTCTATTTCATTTTCAACTCCATTAACAGATGAATTTTGCAAGGAATTTGCAACAATTCCATTATTAGAAACTATAGTTGTATTTATTGGATTATCACTTTCGGCAAGAGCGCTTTTTTCCCATTTGAACAAATCATAAAAGAGTATGGTAGAAAAAAGAAACGCCCCTATCTGAAATCCGGTGAACAAATAATAATCATAAAAATTCGGGTCAAAAATACTGATAACCATAACGAAGAAACCCAAGCTCATGGATAAAATCAAACTTAAAAGAAGGTATCTTTTATTTTTGTCTTTAAAAATTTGTCGGATGGTTAAATAGATGGTAGCGCTTAGCCACAAAAAAGCAAGGAAATACCGAATTTGAAAGATGAATTCGAAATCGGGTTTGAAAAGCATCATCAAGTGTGCGGAGATTTCTGAAAAGAAAGTGATAGCTAAATAAGTCCAATAATGATGAGGGCTATTGGTTTTAAGTTCATAAAATTTGGAGAAGAACAAAAAGCCGAACAAGACGATTCCGGTAAAAATTACTTCACCTATTTCAACGTATGGATTGTGTAATACGTAAAGCAATAAGTCGTCCAATAGTCCATAGAAATAAGGGAAGTATAGCCCGAGAAACAGAATGAATAATGCAAAATAGGTGTATAGTCTTTTTCTGTAGAAAAAGCTTTTTACCAACCCAGTTAAACTTATGACGAGTAATAACCCCAAGTAAAAAGCCTGGATGGAAAAAGTGATCAGTCGTTGATTATTCAGCTTGGAAGAAGGGTAAACTTCAAGTGATGTAAGCGCTGAAATATCGCGCTGCTGTATAACGGATTGCCGGATTATAATGGTTACTATTTTTCCTGCATTTATATTTATAGGGATGTAATTATTGGTAGAATGAAAGGGTTTTTGAGGGGGCGATAAGCTTTTTCCGGATCGGAATTTGTGAAAAATTTCTCCGTCTTTCACAAAAAATATAATTATTTCATCAGCGAAGTAATTGAGTTCAATATGCTTTCTTAGATCGCTTTTTCCTTTATTTTCAAATTGTAAAACTGACCATAACGCAGCACTTGGTTGGAGAGTTTTTTCGGTAGCGGCTTTTTTTAGTAATTCTGCATTCTGCATTAAAATGTGAGATGCCTGATATTCTGCATTGATGTCAATCCATGAAAAATCTATGGCATTGAGTGTAAAAGACATTTCGCTTTCACCTAATAAGATGGGGGAATATGCCGATGATAAATTTTCGTTCGCAAATATAGAAGCACATAAGTTGATTAGCAGTATGAATGTAAAAATGAGCTTACGTTCAGAAGCTTTTAATAGCTGCAAGATGCAATACGCAAAATTTATAATGACTTTAGCCGATTTACCTACCATCTGAAAATTTTAGCAGGCGTGAGAAGATATTTATAGTTCCTATTGATAAGCATGATTTTTTTGAATATAGTAATTTATCATGAGTTTCTCTCAACAAAAAAAATAGCCCCCTGAATATTTCAATCAGGAGGCTATAAATGTTGATGTGGTAATTACTATTTAATAAATACTCTGGAGTTTTTTATCAAAGCTCCGTTTTGAGCGCTCACATTCAAAATATATACACCCGAACCCAAAGCAGGGATGTCGAATTTTATAAATTCCTTTGGCGTATTTATGCTGTTGCGTTGAATGGTTCGTCCGGTAATATCTGTGAGAGAAATTTTAGCATTTTCAACCATAGTGTTGAAGTTGATCATAATTGACTGCCCTGCATTCACCGGATTGGGATACACGGCAAGCGTGTTAGCAAAGCTCATTTCACTTACCGAAGTTGTTACAATTCTTGCGGCATCCGGGCGGTAGGAAACGCCTGTAGGGATTGTTCCCGTTGCGTCTATACCAACTCTCAAAAGCGGATTGCCATAATCTGGCATATAAAAAAGATATGCTGCACTGGTAAATGTGTTGCCTTGCGTAAGTTGAAATCCATCTAAAAGCTGTGTAGGTGCGGGAGACCCCATTAAAAAGAAAGAATCAACTGTAGTTACTACTGATTTTATCAGCAAAACATCCAACTCTACAGAGGGATTGCCGGTGTCATCAGGGATTTTTAATTTTCCGTAACCAACAATATCTCTTGCATCGGTAACAGCCCTGACTCTTTCTGCAGGGGCATTTTGAAGTGAGAAAGCAGCCACGGTAAGTTCAAATGGGGTGGTTTCGTAGCGGGTGCCTGTCCAATCTGATTGGTAGGTTGCAGGAAATTCCAAAGAACTGGTTGATCCGGAATACACATCAATGTTTTCAATGAAAACGATAGAGTCGTTTACTCCTCCCGATACATTGCTGATAGAATATCCTACTTCACTGGTATGTTTACCAAGTGAGCCCCATCTGTTAGCCTCTATTGCATCATATTCAAAGCCTTCAATCAAAAGTCCCTGAAATGTAAGTGTAATATTTCTTCTACTAAACGCATCTGGAAAATTTACATTGGAAGAAGCATCTGTATATTCTATTTGAAGCAAGTTGGTAGCTCCAATATTGGAATAATCCCATTGCTGATTGGCGCCTTCGCTCGGTAGTGCTTGGCTCTGTGGGTTAATTGCAGAATATACACTATCAATAAAAGTGGCTTCGCGCGGGAAATTATTGAGCGTAATGGTTACTTGCCCAAATGCAAATATGCTCAGAGTAAAAGTAAAGATGAAGATGCCGGTTAGTTTTTTCATAATAAAAAGTTAGGTTTGGTTCCTTGCAAAAGTATCCTTACAATTAGCCCGAGCATATCAATAATTGCTGAAATTGTATCAAAAAACGAACATTTTTTGACGTAAATGATACTTATAACATAGTTTCTGCTACGACTTCGAAAAGAAAACCCTGTGTTGTCTCAAAATTGAAGAGCTTGGTTTTTCACTATTCGTTGCTCAAGTAGGGAGCTTGCGAATTTTTAAGAATGTCTGCACTATGATTATTAGGATTGAATGAAAACTATGAATGGAATAATGCTCGTTAGCTCGCAACTTGTCTCTCAGAATAAATGAAAATGATTTTCAAAAAATATTACTCTGCCAGATAATTCTTAACGGCATCATTTAAAATCTGTTTCGCTTTTTTCCAGTCGAAATTGAGCAACATATTAGGTTCGGGCTGACTTTCAATGTCGGAAAAGCTGAGCAGAAATTTCACTACAATTGAAGCATCGCTATTCGGATGTCGTGTTTTGTAAAAACTGATGAGTTCGTTTAATGTGTATGTCTGCAACAGGTAGGCAATATCTATATAGTCTTTTTTTTCGCCCCGTCTGGTAATAGCGAAAAGTTTCATGGCGGCAATTTCTTCCACGTGAAGCAAAGACACTCCATCTGCCATAACATTAGCTCTTATAAACGGAATATTCCACGACAGAAAATCAACTTTAAATCCGTTAGATTTTAAAAAAACACCGGTATCGCCAATATATAAATCGCTCACAGAAACAAGTGTTTTCCCAACAATTTCTGCAATATCATCCTTGTCGAAATACGCTTCGGAGACAAAATCGGCATCTACCGAAACTCTATGTCCCAATTGCAGCGATAATGCCGTTCCTCCACATAGCCGGAAACCGCTGAAAGCAGATTCGTTTGAAATCTTCAGAATGATTTCTTTTAATTCGGGCGATACAGTTTGCCAATGCAACTTATTCATTGCGCAAAAAGTTTTGCGAGTGTCAACGCTTTTTCGTCCATGATGCCGCGGGTTTCGGTAATGGCTTTTTGAATATCGGCAGGTTTGTAAAATTTGATTACCGCTTTTATGTCTTCAATTGCGCCATATTGAAACACGCGAGCAATGATGAATGTGGCGTGCTCGTGCTCGTTCATGGTGTTGAGATTCACATCCCAAAAAGCGGTATTTGTAATCGGCAATTTCATAAAATAAAGTTAGAAAGATAAATCGGGTTTTTGTTTT
>CAZFFP010000054.1:0-26220 GCA_964518215.1 uncultured Chitinophagaceae bacterium | reverse complement strand
GTTTCTTAACCCAACTTACGCAATGTCTGTAGCTATGCCTTGTGCCTGCAACAACAAACCTAAAAAAATCTATTCAAAAAGCCTTTGTTCATTTTGGGTATTATGGAGCCGCAGCCCTGTCATGCAGAGTGTTCCTACTGCGTAGAGTAGGAATAAATCTAAGCATGTTGGGCAGCCTACGCAGCAGCCTTCGACAAGCTGCCAATGACAGACTTCTGAGAATACTTGTAATTGTTCCACCTCCTTTCCGCCATTGGCGAAACACCTACGCTAGCGGAGGACATGATGTTTCCCGTTGCTGATTATGCAAAAACATTAAAAGAATGGATAAGAAAAATTTGTTTGAAATTTAGGTGAACCTTTGTCCCCCGCAGGCGGGGGTAGGGGGTGGAACTTAATGTCATATTTAACAGTTAGCCCCAAATTTCGGGGCTAGTTCTCTCAAACTGTTCAACAGCAACCCAAGAAATTCGATTCAAAAAGCCTTTGTTAAAATCGAGCCACACGGCTACATTTTTGAAAATGGAGTTGAAGAGTCTCTCTGCTCCACGTTTGTAGTTGAGTAGATTTATAGCCTTAGATTAAGCGGGTTCTTTTTCATGATTTTTGAAAGGTTAATTATTTCTATCTTTATTTTAAACCTTTCAGTTATGAAAACCGGTATTTTATTTTTTGCATTCATTTTTACATTTCCTGTATTGCATGCTCAAGAATCTAATTTCAGCTTGCAACATGACGGCAAAACCAGAAATTTTATTTTTTATTCTCCATGTGCCGGTTTTGATTGCACAGGAAAGAAACTTCCGCTCATTTTTGCATTTCATGGATTAACAGAAACAAGTACTGCCATCAAAAACTATTCTCAGTTTAATGAAATAGCCGATACGGCAGGATTTGCTGTTATTTATGCACAGGGCTTGAACAATAGCTGGAACGTTGGTTTTTCTAATTCCATTGCTTCCGGTGATGATGATGTTGGATTTGTTAATGCCATGATTGATTATGTATCAAACACTATTACTTGCCCTTCTTGTCCGCAAATTGATATTGAAAGAATTTATTCTTGCGGCATGAGTAATGGTGGTTTTTTAAGCTATTTGTTGGCTTGTCAATTGAGCAACAAAATCGCTGCTATTGCATCAGTTACCGGCTGCATGACACATAATACAATGGCTGTCTGCAACCCTACACGTCCGGTTCCTGTATTTCATATTCATGGTACTGCCGACCCGATTGTTCCATATACTGGCGGTGCGTTGAGCAATTCAATTTCTGTTGATTCTGCTATTACTTATTGGGTGAATAATAATGGTTGTTCAGGAAATAGTATCAATACTAATTTGCCTGATACTTATCCTTCTGACGGCACCACCATTGAAAGCATTAGTTATTCCGACTGTTCAAATAGTTCAGAGGTCTTGCATTATAAAATTAATGATGGTGGACATACATGGGCGGGTATGCAAAACCCTTATCCGGAAATTATTGCTGGCAAACACAACAGAGATATTTTTGCTTCGGAAGTAATCTGGTTGTTTTTCAAGAATTATAGTTTAAATGGAGCTACCGGAGTTCAAAAGAGTGCAGTTCATCATCCGTTAAAATTATATCCTAATCCCGCCACCTCTCTTTTAAACATAGAAGCCGAAAAGGAAGCTATGCTTACTATTTCAGATGTTTCAGGTAAAATTATTCTAAGCAAAAAAATATCTGAGGGGAACCATGCTCTTTCTATTCAAAACTTGAGTTCAGGTATATACTTTGCTTTTGTTATGCATGAAGGGGGCTTTCAAACATATAAGGTTTTAAAAGAGTAGTTTGATTCTTATTCTCTGTTCATTGGTGTGATCCAATAATCCATTGACCGCGATTCAGAATTTCATCGCCTGTCAGCTAAAGCAGACGGCAATTGTTTTTCGCTATGATGAAAGGTGTTTTTCGCTTGTCGTTCCTTTTAAGGAGTGGCTGAAATAATCTTATGCAGTGGTTATAAAATTACTTCCCCCGCTGAAAGCGGGGGCGTAATAACGTTTCTTATACTTTTAAGACCGTGACTTTATTTCTTAAGTAACTTTTTTATCAATGACCCTCTGCTGCTTCGGGCTTAGGCATAAGCACTTTGCGCGACAGGCGGTATTTGCCGGTTTTTTTGTCCACATCTAAAAGTTTCACTTTCACTTTTTCATCTTCTTTCAAAACTCCATCTAAGGTTTCTAAACGTGCCCATGAAATTTCAGAGATATGTAACAAACCTTGTTTGCCGGGCAAGAATTCTACGAAAGCGCCATAAGGCATCACCGATTTCACGGTGCCTTCATATACTTCACCAATTTCGGGAACAGCTACAATATTTCTAACCCAATTCATGGCTTTATCAATAGATTCCTTATTATCAGCCGCAATGCTTACAATGCCATAGTTGCCTTCTTCTTCAATATTGAGTGTGGTTCCGGTTTCGCGCTGAATTTCCTGAATGATTTTGCCACCGGGTCCAATCACTGCTCCGATAAATTCCTTGTCAATTTTTATAGACTCGATACGCGGTGCATGTGGTTTGTAATCGGCATTAGGCTCGGCAATGGTTTCGAGCATTTTGTTCAAAATATGTAACCTGCCTTCTTTCGACTGCATCAAGGCTTCCATTAAAACTTCATAAGGCAAACCATCAATTTTCAAATCCATTTGCGTGGCGGTAACACCGTTTTTGGTTCCGCAAACTTTAAAATCCATATCGCCCAAATGGTCTTCATCGCCCAAAATATCTGAAAGCACGGCAAAGTTGCTGCCGTCTTTTTCGGTAATCAAACCCATTGCGATACCCGAAACCGGTTGGTGAATTTTCACACCTGCATCCATCAATGCCATGGTGCCTGCACAAACGGTAGCCATAGATGACGAGCCGTTCGATTCGAGAATATCAGAAACTACCCGAATAGTGTATGGAGTATCGGGAATCATGTTTTTAATGGCACGGAAAGCAAGGTTGCCATGTCCTATTTCTCTTCTGCCTAAACTTCTCAAAGGTTTTGCCTCACCGGTTGAAAACGGAGGGAAGTTATAATGCAGCATGAATTTCATAGAGCCTTCATTGGTGGCATTGTCAATGGTTTGCTCATCGAGCTTGGTGCCCAAAGTAACCGTAGTGAGCGATTGAGTTTCGCCACGGGTAAAAACTGCCGAACCGTGCGCAGAAGGCAGATAATCTACTTCGCCCCAAATAGGACGAATATCTTTGGTGCCTCTGCCGTCTAAACGAACTTTAGTATCTAAAACCGCTTTTCTACAAGCCTCGTTTTGAGCATCGTGCAGATATTTTTTGGCTAAGCCCGCTTTTTCTGCAAGTGTTTCTTCAGAAAGCGATGCTAAAAATTCTTCTTCTGCTTTGCCAAAGAGTTCTTTGCGGGTAGTTTTTGATGCAATGCCTTGCTTGGCAACATCATAAAACTTCGGAAAGGCTTCTGCAAAAACTTTGGTTTTCAGTTCTTCATCGTTGGTTTCGTGTGAATATTCGCGGAATACACCTTTTTTACCTACGGCTTCTGCCAACTCCAACTGGAATTCGCACTGCCTGACAATGACATCGTGTGCAAACTTGATAGCGGCTGCCATGTCTTCTTCAGAAACCTCTTTCAGTTCGCCTTCCACCATTACAATATTTTTGGAAGTGCCCGCCACAATCATATCAATATCAGACTGTTCTAATTCAGTTTTTGAAGGATTAATTATAAACTTGCCATTGATACGTCCCACCCGAACTTCTGAAACGGGACCATTAAAAGGTATGTCAGAAACGGCAATCGCGGTAGATGCCGCAAAACATGCCAATGCATCAGACAATACATTTTTTTCGCCCGAAAACAGAGTAACCATTACTTGTGTGTCTGCATGATAATCATCGGGGAAAAGCGGACGCAGCGCACGGTCAATTAAGCGGCTGGTTAATATTTCGTGCTCTGAAGGACGCGCTTCGCGCTTAATAAATCCACCGGGAAATTTTCCGGTTGCTGAATATTTTTCGAGATAATCTACGGTAAGTGGCATAAAATCAACGCCTTCTCTGGCATCCTTTGCCGATACTACTGTAGCTAAAAGCATGGTTTTACCGATTTTCAGCATTACAGAGCCATCGGCTTGTTTAGCAAGTTTGCCGGTTTCAACTTCGATAGTGCGACCATCGCCCAAATCGAATGTTTTTTTAATTCCTAATTGCATAATAATATTGATTTATTTGTATTGTATGAAAAACAAAAAAGCCTCCTGTTTGGGAGGCTTTTAATCAGATTATCTCCTCAGATCGAGTTTCTGAAGGATAGCGCGATAAGCGGTAATATCTTTTTTAGCAAGATAATTCAGTAATCGTCTTCTTTTTCCTACAAGGGCAATCAAAGCGCGAGTGGAAGAAAAATCTTTTTTAGATTTTTTAAGGTGTCCGGTAATATGGTTGATGCGCTCGCTGAACATGGCGATTTGCGCTTCGGTAGAACCGGTATTGGCTTCAGCGCCTCCGAATTCTTTAAAAATTTCAACCTTTCTTTCAGATGTAAGGCTCATTTGTTTTCAGCTATTTTATTTGATGATTTATTTAGGTGTGCAAAAATAGGACAATATTTCGGAGTATGGAAAAAATATTTGAACGATAGCTTTCAGGCAATTTGTCGCTTGTAAAATTTGAGATATCTGTGATTCATGAAACATTTAACATTTCATGTCGTAAAAAGGGCAAAAAACTGTTCCTAATCAATTAAAAACTACGAAAATGGTAACTAAAAAATTTACATTATTCAGCAAAATGTCGAAGGTAACGGCTTTCTTACTTTCCTTTTACTTTGTTTTTCCCTTAATTACAAACGCGCAAGGAGGCAAACAGGCTTCTGTTTGGTATTTTGGCGACAAAGCAGGTCTTGATTTCAGACAAGGAAATCCGGTGCCTTTAACCAATAGCGCCATGCAATCGTTTGAAGGTTCGGCTGTGGCTACTACCGTAACCGGTGATTTGATGTTTTATTCCAACGGAGGAAGCGTTCCCTATCAAGGTGGCGTGTGGAACCGCAATCATCAAATGATGCCCAACGGCAATCTGACAGGTGCGGGTGGATGCAACAGTTCATTTCAGTCATCATTGATTTTGCCATTGCCGCGCAGCGTTGACAAATATTATTTGTTTACTACCGACTGCATGGAAAATGGTTCTGTTGGCGGTTTGCGCTACAATGTTATTGATATGAATTTCGATGGCGGCTTGGGCGATGTGGTAGCCAAAGGCGTTAAACTTGCCGATAATGTTGATGAATCTTTAACTGCCGTAAAACATCAGAATGGCACCGATTGGTGGGTAGTTTCTCATAAACTGAATTCTGATATGTTCATGGTTTACCATCTTTCACATAATGGTATTGTAGGCTCTGTAACTTCTAAAGTAGGATTTAATACTCCCGATTATTCGGGATCAATAGTTGCATCGGGTGACGGAACCAAACTGGTTCACTCCGGTTTGAGCTTCACTACGCTATATTCTTTCGACAAACAAACAGGCGTTATCTCCAATCCGGTTTATTTAGGAATACCTTCTTATTCTGCTGCTTTTTCAGCCGACTGTAAAGTATTGTATGTTGCCGATGGCGTTCAGAAAGGTATTTACCAGTATGATTTGACTGCTGATGATATTTCTGCTTCGGTAATTAAAATCGGACAAACGGCTGCCAATGGTGTTGGTGCTTTACAGTTGGGTCCTGACGGAAGAATTTATGTTGCAAAATTTGTAACCAATACTCATTTAGGTGTAATTGTAAGCCCCGGCACTTTGGGCGCTGCGTGTACTTATATTGATAATGGTATTCATTTGGCTGGTAAACATGCCAAAATCGGTTTGCCTAATTTTCCTTCGAACTATACCAGTGGTTGTCCTGTAACTCATGCTCCTTTCTTCGGAACCATATCGAATGTTGGTGCAGTTAGAATTAAAAATCTTACCGACAATGGCGTTACCATTGGATGGGACCCTAATTTTGGAAACAATACCCAAATTTTGTTCAGAGAAAAAGGTTCTGATGAAAACTGGAAATCGGTTTTCGCAAGCGGTTATGCTGCCGAAATTAAAGGATTGAATGAAGCGACTGAATATGAGTTTGAATTAATTGCACTCGACTTTACCGGTGAAAATTACACGCCCATTACCGAGCATTTTATCAGCGATGTGTTGAATAATGAAGGGGTGAAATTTGAAGCCAACCATGCGAGAGTTACTGCTACTACTTTAAGCAAAAACGAAATCAATGTATATCCTAATCCTTCTTACCATCAGGCAAAAGTTGATGTAAACTGTGGTGAAGTTGAAAAGCAGGTTCAGATTGTGGTAACCGATATTTCAGGAAACAAAATTTATGATGCTGTTTTCAACGGATGTGCGGGTATCAATACTCACACTATTAATACTGCGCATTTTAAAAACGGATTGTATTATGTAGCCATCACTTCAGGAACCGACAAAGAAGGTTGGAAACATTTGGCAACCAAGAAATTGAGTGTGATGCATTAATCATTCACTTTTTTATATAAACAAGAGGCTGTCTCAAAAGAGCAGCCTCTTTTTTTTTATCAATTACTGTGAAAAAATTTCAGAATTACTAAAATCAAAATCTCATCTATAAATTGTGAGTAAAGCCATATTTAATAGCATTCGCCTGAAAGAACAGGCAAACTAGTTTAGATATGCTTAATGATTTCTTTAAGATATTTTTCAACATGGATTAGGATTGACTTTGTTCTGGACCATTGAGTTTATGTCTGTTTTATAAACCTCTGCGCTGTTTTTTGAAATATTTGGCTTTTTATATGAAATCGGGTTTGCTTAAAGTTTGTTATGCTGCTAAGTTTACCAAGCATAGCGAAATAATAATCTCTAAATAGCAGCTGATGCTGTTAAAGAAACCTTTTCAAGTGCTTGTAAGATTTAAGCAAAAAGTGTGATTTTCATACTGCCAAAGAAATTTTAGAGAGTGTCGTAATTCCCTAAATTTTAAATAGCATGAGAAGCATTGCTTTCATCGGCTTTTTTCTATCGTTTTGGACAGACATGATATGGAATATAAAAAAATCAAGTTAAACGGTATATCCTACGATTTTATCGCGCTTAATGATATTGCAGAAGAAAAACTGAGCAACACCTCAACAGAAGAGTGGGAAAGAAGCCTGTTTCATTTCTTGTTAAAATGGTTCAATGACGATAAATATGTTTCGGTGCAGACTTCAGGCTCTACCGGCACTCCGAAAATCATCAGACTTTCTAAAGAAAAAATGATTGCCAGCGCTCAAACTACCATTGATTTTCTCAACATTAACCACACACATCATGCACTACTTTGTTTGTCATGCCATCATATAGCAGGTAAAATGATGGTGATAAGAGCCATCGTTTCGGGCTGTAATCTTATTGCCGTTGCACCCCACGAAAATCCATTAAAAAATATTTTTCAAAAGATTGATTTTGCCGCATTTGTGCCGCTGCAAATACAATCTGTTTTATCCGATTCAGATGCTAAAAATGTTTTGACAACTATTCCAAATGTTATTATTGGCGGAGCAAATATTCCCCATGATATTTTAAAGCAATTACATGCTTTCCAAAACAATATTTATGAAACATTCGGCATGACCGAAACCATCAGTCATGTTGCGCTTCGCCCGATTTCTAAAAACAATCCCAATGATTTTTTTGAAACCATAGGAAGCACTACTGTAAGCATTGATGCTCGAAACTGCCTGATTGTTCACGCGCCTCATATGAGTGAAACACCTTTGATTACCAACGATATTGTTGAGTTGCTGAATGAAAAAAGATTTCGGTGGAAAGGGCGTTTCGATAATGTGATTAATAGCGGGGGTATAAAACTGTTTCCCGAACAAATAGAGCAAAAAATTTCAGCGCAAATTTCAGCGCATTTTTTTGTGACGTCAATAAAAGATAGAACGTTAGGACAAAAAGCGGTGCTGATAATTGAAGCTGAAAATGAAGCTAACGAAAAAGAAACGCTTCAAAAAATAAAACCCTGTTTGTCGAAGTATGAATTGCCCAAACAGGTATTGACATTGTCGAGTTTTATTAAAACTGCTTCTGGTAAAATTGACAGAAATAAAACACTTCGCTTGGTTGGCGAAAAATACGAAGTGGAAATTACCTGAACACTCTTTTGTGCATACGGCTCAACAGTTCAATGTCCTGCTCGTTTTTGAACAACGAATAAGCCATAGGCGGCATTTGCTGGCGAATGTCAATCTCTGAAATGTCTTCGGGCGAGAATCCTTCATACAGCAATAGTTTCACCCAATCAATCAATTCGCTGGTAGAAGGTTTTTTCTTTAAACCATCTATGCTTCTGATGCCATAAAAAACTTTCATGGAGTTGTTCAGTAATTCTTGTTTTAATCCTGGAAAATGAACATCTAAAATCTGTTTCATGGTATCGGGTTCGGGAAATCGAATAAAATGAAACACGCAACGTCTCAAAAAAGCATCGGGCAAATCTTTTTCGTTGTTGGAAGTGATAATAATGATAGGTCGGTGCTTGGCATAAATTGTTTTTTGAAGTTCATAAACGTAGAACTCCATTTTATCTAATTCCAAAAGCAAGTCGTTGGGGAATTCAATGTCTGCTTTATCAATTTCGTCTATCAACAGCACTACTTGTTGGTCGCTTTCAAAGGCTTCCCAAAGTTTTCCTTTCTTAATATAATTAGCAATATCATGCACTTTGTCGGAGCCTAACTGCGAATCGCGCAGCCTTGAAACGGCATCATATTCATACAATCCCTGTTGTGCAACCGTAGTGGATTTAACATGCCAGGTGATGATTTCTTTTCCTAAAGCCGTGGCGATTTCATGTGCCAAAAGCGTTTTTCCCGTTCCGGGTTCGCCTTTTACCAGCAATGGTTTTTGTAAATGAATGGCAGCATTAACAGCCACTTGCAACTCACGTGTGGCAATATAGTTTTCTGTTCCTGAAAATTTCATGTGGCAAAGTTATAGCAAATAAACTTTGGCAACATTTCAATAAACTACAGACAGAATTTTCAACAATGTTTAGTTTTTCGTTTCTTTAATAAAAAAATAACCTATGTCTGAAACTGATTTATTTATTGACAAAGCTTCTGATTTACGAACAGAAGATGCGTTTGACATTGATGCCATTACTGCTTTCCTGAAACAACATATTCCGCAATTGGATGGAATACCTGCGGTGAAGCAATTTCGGGGTGGCGCATCGAATCTAACCTATCAGTTGGATTTTGAAAGCCAATCGTTTATTATGCGCTGTCCTCCATCGGGTACGAAAGCCAAATCGGCTCATGATATGGGGCGCGAATTTTTAATCATGAAACAATTAAAACCTTTTTATCCTCAGGTGCCCGATATGATTGTTTTTTGCAGCGACCTTTCTGTTATAGGCAAAGAGTTTTATATCATGGAAAAGCTCACCGGAATTATTCCAAGAGCCAATTTGCCTAAAGGTTTAGCATTGAACGAAGAACAAGCCAAAAAACTTTGTGTAAATCTGATAGATAAATTAGTTGAACTTCATCAAGTGGATTACAAAAAAGCCGGATTAGAAAGTATTGGAAAGGGAGAAGGTTATGTGCAACGACAAATTTCGGGATGGACCGACCGATATGTGAAAGCAAGAACCGATAATGTGCCTACCTGCGAACGGGTCATGCAATGGCTGATTGAAAACCAACCGAATGATATTGCTACTTGTGTTATTCATAACGATTTCAGGCTCGATAATGTGGTGCTGAATCCTAATCGTCCAACAGAAATAATTGGCGTGCTCGATTGGGAAATGTCCACTTTAGGAGACCCGCTAATGGATTTAGGCAACAGCCTTGCCTATTGGATTGAAGCCAACGACCCGCCTCCTATGCAAATTTTGCGCAGACAACCCACGCACCTGCCCGGTATGATGACCCGCCATGAAGTAGTAGCATATTATTGCAGCAAAATGGGTTTTGAAAATATTGATTTTACTTTTTACAGGGTGTATGGTTTGTTTCGTTTGGCAGTGATTGCGCAACAAATTTATTATCGCTTTCATCACGGACAAACCACCAATCCTATGTTTGCAGATTTTCACCTCATGGTAACATTTCTCGACAACTATTGCAATGAGTTGTTAGATGAAATAAGCTAAAACCAACCCTAATTCAACAAAGTATCTTTTGCTGCTTTTAAAATATTCTGAACCTCATCGGGAGTAGCGGCTTCGGCATAAACCCGCAATACAGGCTCTGTGCCGCTGGCACGAATCATCAATGTTGCTTCGTTGGGCAAATAATATTTGAATCCGTCTATGGTTTCTGTATGCTCTACTTTATAGCTGCCAAACGATTGGAATTTTCCGGCTGAGCAGTCTGCCAAAACAGATTGTTTTTTTTCTTCTGTAAGATGCAAATCATTCCTGTCGTATGAGAATGCTCCAACTACATCATACACTTCTTTAATGAGTTCTGTTAAAGACTTTCCGGTTTTTGCCATAAACTCCATGATGATTAATCCGTCCCAAATACCATCGCGCTCCGGAATATGACCTTTCAAAGCAATCCCTCCGCTTTCTTCTCCTCCAACTAACACATCGTCATGAACCATAATTTCACTAATGTATTTGAATCCGATTTTGGTTACTTCAACCTGAATACCATAAGCATCGCACATCTTTTTTATTTTAGGCGAAACCGAAAATGCCACTACAACTTTGCCGGTAAAGTCTTTGTATTTATACAGATAATGGATAAACAACAGCAACAAATGATGCGCATCTACAAAATTTCCGTTTTCATCAAACATTCCTATACGGTCGGCATCGCCATCAACGGCAAGTCCCGCATCAATGTCCGATGAATTTTTAATCAGAAATTCCAACTCAGGTAGATTTCTTGGCAATGGCTCGGGCGCTCTTCCTTTAAATCCGGGATTATTATCGCAATGCAAGGGAACATAGTTTTCAATTAATTTTCCTAACACACGCTGCCCGGCTCCATACATGGCATCATAAGCAAGCAATATTCCCGAGTCGTTAATAGACTGTAAATCGAAGTTGTCTTTGATGTGCTGAACATACATTGCCTCAAGGTCCACATACTCAATCAATCCTTTCGACTCTAACTCAACCATACTTCCTGAAATAACAGGCGCTTGTTCCTGAATCAAATCTTCTACTTCCTGAATCACCGAGGGAGAAGCCGGTCCGCCATGATTGGCTTTTAGTTTATAACCATTGTAAGCAGGCGGATTATGGCTTGCGGTAATGATAACGCCTAAAGTGGTTTGCAACTTGAATGTGCCTAACGAAATCATGGGAGTCGAAACAAAATCTTTGGCTAAAAAAACTTTTATTCCGTTAGCACCCATAATGAGCGCAGTAGTTTCGGCAAACATTTCGCCTCCAAAACGACAATCGTGCCCCAACAAAACCGTAGGGCTTTCAGGATTCTTATTTTTTATCCAGGTAGCAGTTGCCTGTGAAACACGCGCTACATTTTCAACCGTATAATCTTTTGCAATGATGGCTCTCCATCCGTCAGTTCCAAATTTAATTTTTGTTTTCATGCGAAGTTTTCTTTCTTAAGTTTTGGCAAAAATAACACGCACATAATAAACCACTATTAAACATTCATTTTTTTGGGCACTAATAAATGCTTTTGTTGAAACTTTTAAAAGGCAGTTCCCGATGAAATAGGAGCCGGTTGTGCAATAACCACTATCTAACTGTTCAAAATAGAATAAGCAGAAGACCAGACGACCATCACCTCAATCAGTAGTTGTCTGCGTTAAAATTTTTGAAAGTCATATTTAGTAATAAAACAACAATACCTTCGCATCGCAATATTTCATTTACTATTAACAACATGCGATTAAAATTTAATGAATGAGGGTAGTTTTATCAACTTCGGCACTTATTTTCATGCTTTGTGCAAATGCTCAGAATGTAACGTTTCACCACAATCTATTACACAGAGATATACTTGTTGGCGATACAATTGTTTTGAATATAAAAAATGAAAGCGCCACCGCTTCAAATTTTTATTTTAAATACTGGCGTCCCGGAAAAGAAGATATCTTTTTATCAACAGAAAGCTATATAGAGTATTTGAATGATGCGTGTGGTGCTGATTCTGTCGAGTGGTCAAGAGAAATAGCTTATGCTCAAGCGGAAATTTATAAGCAAGAATTTGTAAATGAAGGATTATTGTTTAATTTTTTTGCGATAACACAAGCTGACTCAATATCTCTATTTCAGAAACTTTATTCGACTCTCGGACTTAAATTAGGCGCACATTCCATCCAATGTGGAGAGAAGGCAACAACTACTCAAATTGAATTTTATGCAACCGGTAAATTTCCCCAAGGGTCTGTTCGTGTAGTAACTTGCGATGACCATGTATTAAATGATATTTGGCATCAAGGGAAATACGCTTTGATGGATCAAGATGTTACTAGTCACCTACACCTTTATAACTGGGAAAGCTTCGATGAGTTAATTCAATATGGAGATACTAATTGGCTTAATAAAGCATATTGGTATGGATTTACAGATATAAATGGAGATTTTCAGTATCCCGCTCGAGGCGAGATATGGATGAATAAAATCGAATGGCTTGATGTATTAAAATCTGCTTATGAGTTTAATGATGCCCCGCCTATTAGTGAAACGTATAATATAGATGGAGATATTATTCTTTGCAGCCAATGTGAGCTGATTATGCAGGAAGTAGAAAATCATTCTTTGTTTTTTGACTTTGAAAATCCAAGCGATATTGAAATATATGAGCAAATAATTGAACTAAATACTCTTGCGCAACAAGACACTGCATTAAGGCAGAGTATGATTGATAGTGTCAACACAATTGTTGCCAATTATTTCAACATTACTCCTGCCGATGCTTATGAGAAGGTTTTTTTAGGAGAAATTAAGATTGCCAATAGCTCTCAGCCTTGGTTTCCGAATTATGGTCGCATTGAAGTTCCTACTGTTAAATACATTTTTCCACAACGGCCGGAACCTTATATTTTAGGTGTAGATGCTAAATTTCCTGGATGGGTTACCAAAGTAGAACTCAATATTGGCGACACGGTTTTTCTTTACGATGTGTCGTTAGACGACACTCTTATAACTGCACCTTTTGAGGTTATTTTTTGGGGAGATTCCGCTCCTCCGTTAATTACTAATAAATCCTTTCATTATATGCAAAATGGCTTTGTAGATGCCTCTGAAGGGAATGTGATTTTATACGTTTCATATAACCCTAATCTGATTGGTTTTTTTAGAGACAACATTAACCTGCTTTGGTTGGGTGGTGCCGATGATAGTTTAACTATAAATTTACATATGCCTCGGTTGGTTGTAGCAACTCATGACGTGGAAGCAAGTAGAGGAAATGATTTGATCGTGTATCCTAATCCGGCAAATGAAATAGTTTTTATAGAGCATCCTGACAATGAGGAAGTGACAGTTTTATCATTGCTTGGAGAAGTGATAAAAACTTGCAAAGGTGAAGACTGCAAGCCCTTAAATATATCTGATTTATCTTCAGGACATTACATCTTGAAAACCAAATTAGACTCAAAACTATTCATTATTGAATAGTTACAATGGTGTTTCTACAATAATGAAGGTCTGTTAATGTAAGTTCTATAGCTTATAGATGAACCTAAAAAAATAAAATTCAAAAGAAATATTATAAATAATTTTTGGTGATATTTGACCCGCAAAATATTCTTTGTAAAGAAAAGGAAAAGTAATTTAATACTGAAGTCATTAGTTACTCTTGAATGTCTCCGTTTATTTCCCGCAATTCACACAATGAATACTTTCGAGCATCAGTTTCATTCTTTCAAAGGGAATATCCTGTCCGCATTTTTTACAAATTCTGAATTCATACCTATCAATAGTTTCCAAAGCTAACTGTAGTTTTTGCAGACGGGTTTCGGCTTCTCTTAAAGCGCTTTCGGTAACAACTGTTGCTCATCATGGCATCTATTCGCGAAATACGCCCGATAGCGCTATCGGGCGAAATAGGTTGCGTGAACTTTTTATATTCTTCGATATCTTCTTTGGCAAATTCCACCTTTTTGATAATGGCTGTTTTAATGATGTCTTTTTCTTCTTGGGTCATTTCAGGCTATTTAAATATTGTTTCTTGACTGAAAATGGTTCTTAATACTTTCTTGTTCTGAACATAAATCTAAAGGTTAAAGCTAACATGAGTTTTGGATGCATATTGTGTAAGATGCACAGTAAAGCCTCACTCGCGGGACACGAGCGAGGGTGCGGAGATAGGGAAACCTAACAGTCCCCCGTCCCTTGTCCTTCATCCAGCTTCCCAGTTGTTCCGAAATTCACGTTAACCAATAATTTATCGCTCTTTCATACATTTGTTGCGTGCGGTCTGCGAAGTGCATACAAAACTAGCAGTTCACAAATCAGCAAAATTTAACCTGCATGAAAGTTTTGAGAAATATAGTTTTAGAAGGAAAATACAACAAGCCCATATTGACCGATGTGTTTTATCATGAAAACATCAACAAAGCTCCGGTGGTAATTTTTTCACATGGCTTTAAAGGTTTTAAAGACTGGGGGCATTTCAACAGGGTTGCCGAAGCATTTGTCAATGCCGGTTTTGTTTTCGTGAAATTCAATTTTTCGCACAATGGCACTACGCCTCAGCAGCCAGATGAATTTGCCGATTTGGAGGCTTTCGGAAACAATAATTTTCAAATTGAACTGGACGACCTCGGCACGGTGCTCGATTTTGTTTTTTGGAAAGAAAATCAATTTCATCAAAATATCGCAGCCGATAAAATTTACCTGTTAGGTCATTCGCGGGGCGGAGGCATCAGCATTTTGAAAGCATGGAAAGACCCACGAATCAGCAAACTTGCCGTGTGGGCTTCGGTAAATGAATTCGGAAAATTTTGGACACCGGATATTATGGAGCAATGGAAAAATGAAGGCGTGATGTATGTGCTCAATTCGCGCACCGGACAGGAATTGCCCATGTATTATAAAGCGTATGAAAACTTTTATGACAACAAAAATGATTTCGACATACCAACCTCGGTGCGCACGCTTAATATTCCGTTTTTAATTGTTCATGGAACGGCAGACACTACTGTTTCGGTGAATAAGGCTCACGAAATGCACGAATGGAATTCGACCTCTGAATTGTTGATTATAGAAAAAGCCGACCATGTGTTTGGCGCGAAGCATCCGTGGGCGGAAAAGCATTTGCCTCCCAATTCGGAAAAGGCGGTGGAAGCAACTTTGGAATTTTTTCTTTCTTAGGGCAAACAATAATTAATTCACACTGCCAGCCTAAAGAAACTTTTGAAGATTTCTTTGCTTTTCGGATTGTTGTTGGCTTAATGGAAACATATAGTTTTTTTGAGGGCGCGGAGTTTTTACCAATTCGGTGTGAAGTTCCATTACTTGTCCGCGCCTTTGAATCTTAACCGAAAGTTGCGGATGCGATTCATTTTGGAAAAAATATTTTGAAGCCAGAATACCATAGTTTTCAATCGTAACTTCTTCATCATTAATGGCAAGAAGCAAATCGCCCGGCATCACTCCAATAAAATTGCCTGCCGATTTCTGCGTAAAAACAAACTTATGTTTCGGATTGAAATAAAACAGCGACAAATTGCCCGGATAGTAGCGTTGAGCCGTTCCTGATATTTCAAAGCCGTAACCGATAAGTTTTAAAAACTCGTTCGGTTCGGGAGTTTCGCTGCCTTCTATGTATTTTGAAAAATAAGTGCCGATGTCGGGATGTGTCAATGCTGTAATTTCTTTCAACAAAACATCATCATCAAACGGTTGGTCGGGACCATATTTTTTGGCAAGTGCAAACATTACTTCTCGCAGCGAAAGCTTTGCTTCGGTTCGGTCAATAATGAGCAAATCAAGATACCATGCTAACAATGCGCCTCTGGAATAAACGCTGAGGTAACGTTTTTGCTGTTTAGGTTCCAACACATTTTTGCTCATTTCGAGCGTGGAAAAAGCGCCAAATTTAGAGTCATACTTCATTTTGCTGTTAAATTCCGAAAAGAAATTTTGGAGCGAAATCAAACCTGATTGCAACATTGCCAAATGTGCAAAGTATTCCGTAACGCCTTCATACATCCACAGGTGTTTAGACATTTCCGGTTTTCTGAAATTGAAATTTCCGATTTCATGGCTGTGAATCATCAAGGGGGTAAGTATGTGCAGAAATTCATGTGCGCAAATGTCTTGCACCATATATCTAAGGTAATAAGGGTTGTCGGTTTCTTCTAAATAATACACCGAACTGTAGTTGTGTTCCAATGCTCCGAATCCGCTGTTAAGCCCTTTACCTTTCACTTTTGCAACACTGGTGCGCGGAGCAAAATGAAACAGAAAATGATATTGATTCACCGGTAATTCGGTGAAGAAGGTTTCCATGGCTTCGCAAATGGGACGAATGTGTGGCAATAAATCGGTAGCAAAAACTTTCCCGGTTTCGGAATACACGGCAATCACGATTTTAGTGTTTCCTACATCGAATGATACTTCGTTGGGAGGGCAAAACAACACCGGATTATCGGCTAAATCGGCATACGAAGCGGCAGTCATGACATACGTGGTGTCGTTCAGCGATTCCTTGTTCAGGTGGGTGTATCCAATTAAACTTTCGGGATGTGTAATGGTAAGTTGATAGGGCAGGGCAGAAGCGCCATCTATATAACCGAAAAAGCCGTAATGGTTCATCAGTACATTATCGGGAGCAATGTTGGTGCCGCCCGGCTGAAACACAAAAAAGTCTCCTTTCTTTTCTTTCCAGCTTGAGTTCACGTAGTATTCAATTTTCGACAAATTTTTCGAATGGTAAATACTGAAGTTATACTTGTCTGCCTTACCGGTTGGCAGCGGAGCGCCATCCTGCGAATATGCTTTAAACTGCTCTATGTATCTGCCGAAATATTTCAGGGAATAACTGCCCGGTGTGGCATTCGGAAATATAAAATCAACGGTGTCGCGTTCACTTTTGGGTAGCGTGCAACTCACCTTTACTTTGTTGTTTTCTGTGTTTATCAAATCTACTGTGCAATGATAGCCTTGCTGTGCCGAAAGGATTAAAGTGAATAACTGAAGCGCAATACAGGCTAAAATTGTGATGATTGGGTTTTTCATGGAGTCGTTTTTTACCGCGAAAAAAAATCGCTATAAACGAAAATAACTATTTGAATATTTTTTAGAAATTTTCGAGTTAATTATTGAGATTTAAATGTTTATGCACATCGGTGAAAAGTATGATTTTTATTTTCACTTCACTTCCATAACTTCACACGTCTTTTTCAATTACTGAAATAACGAAACCTTTTACCCGTTTTTAATGTATAAGAGTTGCCAATAGTTATGATACAGGAAATGTTAGATTATTCAGCCGTTTTTTTGGGAAGCATGTTTAAATTCGTGTTAGGACCTGTATATGGAGCGGCAGCAGAATTAACTTTCCTCGAAACTTTTGTTTTTTCTGTCTTAGGAATGATGACTACCGTTGCCATATTTACTTTTTTGGGCGATGGCATCCGCGAAAAATTAGTAGCATATTTCCGTAAGGATAAAAAACTCTTCACTCCCCGCAACCGCAGATTGGTAAGAATTTGGAATAATTATGGAGTTATGGGCGTAGCATTTCTCACGCCTCTTTTCCTCAGCCCTATTGGAGGAGCTATTATTGCCAATTCTTTTGGCGGCAACAAAAAGCGCATACTTGGCTATATGGCTGTTAGCGCTTGCTTTTGGGGTTTAGCGTTTACTTCGGTGATTAGATTCTTCGGTAACGTATTCTTTTAACCCGCCTCTTTTATATTTATTTATTTATTATTTATCTTCTTCATTCCTATTGCCGAAACTGAAAAATCAAATAGTTATATTTGAAGCTCTTTCTTAAGGCTTATGTTAAAAACAGTATTTACCTGCGAACATGGTGGCAACCAAATACCCGATGCATACAAGGAAATTTTCAAAGGATTCGAGCATGTGCTCACCACATTTAAGGCTTACGATATAGGCGCCATGAGCCTTTTTAAAGATTTGCTCGAAGAAACAGGTAACTATAGTAATTATTTCCCTTATTGTCGCTTATTGGTAGATGTTGACAAAAGCCTCGACAACCCCGATTTGTTTTCGCAAGCCATGATGCGCGCTCCTGAAGCTGTAAGGCAAAAAGTGTTGAAAGATTTTTACAAGCCCTGGAGAAAAGATGTGGAACAAAATATTGTCTCGTTAATGAAGGATAATCATGTGATTCATTGTTCTGTTCACACCTTTCCAAACACCGTTAACGAAGAACTGCGCAAGTTAGATATAGCAGTGCTTTATGATGAAAACAGAGCCTCTGAGAAATTTTTTGCCGAACACTTTTTGAATTTGCTTTCCAACGAAAATCCGAGAATGCAAATTGAAGCCAATTATGACATTCCGGCCGGCAAAGAAGGATTTGTGTCACAGATGCGCAACAAAAGAGGGTTCGCTAAAAATTATACCGGCATCCAATTGGAAGTAAGTCAGGCATTCCCATTAGGGAAGTCTGATAAATGGATTGATGTGAGGCGCAGTATTGTAAATTGTTATAAGGCTTCACTCAAAGAATTCAAACTATACCTGCAACAATAAACAGTAATTTTTACATGAAATATTCAGCCATGAAAACACTTCTGACACTATTATTTTCTATTTCCCTTTTCATCTCTCAGGCTCAGGTACATCGTTGTGCATTTGATGAAATCAATCAATGGAATGCCGCTCAAAATCCCGACTACCTGAATGTTTATCAATCTACCTTTCAGCAAGCATTAAATAATACGCAAAGCCATTCTTTTAAAGATAACCGTAGTGTTGTGTATCGCATTCCGGTAGTGGTGCATGTAGTTTATAACAATGCACAGCAAAATATTGATGACTCCTTAATTTTTAACCAAATAGAAGTACTCAATCGCGATTTCGGCAGAAAAAATGCAGACACATCTTCTACGCGAAGTGTTTTCAATGGCTTAGGCGCTGATGGCAGCATTGAATTTTATTTGGCTTGCACCGACCCTGACGGACAGCCCACCACCGGCATTACCCACACGGAAACCAGCAAAACCGCTTTTTCGCTCAATCCTTTCGGAACCGGAGGCATTGACGATGTTAAATTCGATTCGATAGGCGGAAAAAGTTCATGGGATACCGATAAGTATCTGAACCTTTGGGTGTGCAATTTGAACGACCCGGGTTCATTATTCGGTGTAGTGTTGGGTTTTGCTTACCCGCCATTGGGTGCACCAAATTGGCCCCCCAATGCAGCGCCTACTGATACCCGTGTGCAAGGTGTGGTGATTCATTATGAAGTTTTCGGAAGAAATAATCCTCGTGCTGTTGGCGATTTGGCTACTGCCAATCAGGGACGCACTGCTGTGCATGAAGTGGGGCATTATATGGGTTTACGCCATATTTGGGGCGATGGAACGCTTGCCATATTTGGCATTCCCGATTGCACGGTTGATGATGGCATTGCCGACACGCCCAATTCAGGAACCAACTCTCAATTAGAAGGATGCGACCCATCTAAAAATACCTGCGATGATGGTCCGGGCGATTTACCCGATATGTGGGAAAATTATATGGACTATTCCGATGAAGTGTGCCAAACCATTTTCACTCAAGGACAAGTGGATGCCATGCGCTCGGTTATTTCAACTTTCAGAAGCGGGCTGCTGCAAGAGCAATGTCCCGATTTGACTTCTGTTCACCATGCGAATCCTAAGGTGGCATTTGAAATTTTTCCCAATCCTTCTTCAGGCTTCATAACCATTCGTGCTGCAGAAAATCAGCAAATGAATGTAACGGTCATGAATGCAGTGGGCGCGGTGGTTGATGCAATGGCTTTAACAAATTTCCAACAGGAAAGCGTGTTGAATCTGAGTCATCTCCCTAAAGGTTTTTATTTTCTGAATATTGAAACCGTCCAACAAACAGTAGTGAAACGTGTGGTTTTAAGCGAGTAGGCTCTTTTTTCTTTTAATAATATTTTATGCCTCATGAAGCAATTTATTGAAAATATTATTGCTCAATTTGGCGGCAGACTATCAGCAAGTGAAACAGAATATGCAGCACAGCAGTATTTCAAAACGCTGCTTCAGCCTTTTTGCTCCGAAGTAACAACTCAGGAGTTCGATGTGGCGCGCAATGCCATGTTCGGTTCCCTGAAAATTTTCTTCGGCATTTATTATTTGTGCCTGATAATTTATTGGTTTCATGTTCCTGCGGCATTTTATATTTCATTGGTAAACACCATTGTTTTTATAGGGCATTTTGTGGTTTACGGTTCCTGGCTCGACCCGTTTTACAACAAATTCCGTTCTTCAAACATCATTGGAAACATACTGCCGGAAGGAACGGTGACGCGAGTGGTAATTGTGTCGGCACACATGGACAGCGCCACCGAATTTCAATGGTGGTTCCAATGGAAACAAACAGGTTTGGTTTTGACTATTCTGAGTGGCTTTATGTTGCCATTGTTCACTTTGTTTACGGGCTTTGTGTGGCTCTTTTCGCAGGGTAATCATTCCATTGGCTATGGCGATTTATTGTATTGGCTTTTTGTAATTTTCGCGCCTTTCACCATCACTATGTTTGCTATTCATGGCGACAGGGTTGTGCCGGGCGCTCAGGATAATTTATCGGGTTTGGCAGTGGCTTTAGAACTTGCCAGATATTTTTCGGAAGAAAAAAAACTTCAACACACCCAACTGCAAATAGTAAGTTTTGGCAGCGAAGAAGTAGGCTTGAAAGGCTCGAAATATTTTGCAGAACAATACCCTGAAGCACTAAAAGCGAAAACAATTGTGGTGAATTTAGACGGAATAAAAGATTCGAAAAATTTTCACCTCATCAGTAAAGAGCCAATGATTCTGACAAAGCATTCCAAACAACTCAATGCAAGGCTGAGTCAATCGTTTAAAGCGTGCGATATTAAAGTTGATGAGCAAGCCATTCCGTTTGGCGGTACCGATGCCACTCCTTTCAGTCGGGCAGGCTTTCAGGCAACTTCTATTGTTGCCATCGATTTTAAAACCTTAGACCCCACCTACCATACCCGTCTCGATGTGCCCGAATTTGTAGAAGAAAAGGCAATGGAAGATTGCAGTAAAGTTTTGAAGCATTTTGTTGAAAAGGTGGATGAACAGTTTTAGAATACAGCTTGCAAAGTAACCTACCCATAATACTTCCTGAATCCCAAGAAAGTATAAACTGCGAAATGCCACAAAGCTTTATGGAGCGGGAGTTTTTCTATTTCTCTTAAAATTTGCCAGTTATATTGAGCTGTTTGCCATTTGTTGCTCGAAACCGATTCGCGACCGGTGCGATAATAGGCGAGGGGGTCATTTAAAAAATAAGCCTTGTGTCCTTGCCGTAAAATGGCAAGCCAAAGCGCATAGTCTTGTCGTTTAGGGATATCGGGCATGAATACTTTGCCGCACAGTTGCGTATCATACATGCCGGTGAGGCAACCAATGAAATTATAGTTCAGCAATTGACGGTAGCTGAGCCTTTCGGGGGCGCGAATAATTTTCCCTGTTGGTTTGCCTTCGGCATCCATTACTTCATAAGCGGTGTGAGTAACGGCAGCATTCTTTTCTTTCATAAATGTCAACTGCAAGGCTAATTTTTCAGGATGCCATTGGTCATCGCTGTCTAAAAAAGCAATGTATCTGCCTTGGGCTTTTTCGATGCCGGCATTGCGCGCTTGGGCAGGACCTGAATTTTCTATTAATTGAATGAAACGAATGCGTTCATCGCTGAACGATTGAATCACTTTTACAGAATCATCGGAGGAAACATCATCTACCAAAATCATTTCCCAATGGGTAAAAGTTTGCGCCTGCACCGAGCGGATGGTTTCGGCAATAAAAGCAGCCGAATTATAAACGGGAGTGATGATGGAAACTTCAGGTTGCATGTATTTTATAGACTGTTAACGTGAGTGGTGGATTGTAAAATCCAACTCCGAAAATTTTTTCTTCTTCCGAAAAAAATAATCTGCCACTATGGATTTTTGGTAAATGCCTTTTTCATTGGGTGTAAGTCCATTTTCAGCGCTTATTTTCTTCACCAGATTTTTGGTTTCAAAGCGCTTGGTGAGCAATTTTGAAAAACCAAACATAAACTCCAGATGCGCATTGAAGATGGCTTCAAAGTCTTTTGCTTTTCCCTGAAACAATAGCCTGTAAGCACTCACAATATCTAATAGGAAGCGCAAAAGAATGTTCCACTTGGCTGAAGCGCCATAGTAGTTTTTCATCATCATCACTAAATTGTTGCGGTAGTTCAGAAAAGTTTTTTTCGGATTTCCGTAGGGCAAACTTCCGCCACCTACATGATACACCGTTGAAGCCGGACAATACTGAATGGAATAGCCTGCGTTCTTGATGCGCCAACACAAATCAATTTCTTCCATGTGTGCAAAAAAATCAGCGTCTAAACCTCCCAAAGCATGATATACTTCTGCCCGCACAAACATTGCTGCACCAGTTGCCCAAAATATTTCTGCGTTATCATCATATTGTTCTTCATCTTTTTCAATAGTATCGAAAATTCTTCCCCGACAAAAAGGATAACCCAGATTGTCTATATAACCACCGGCAGCACCCGCATATTCAAAACAGGATTTATCGTTGTATGCTTTAATTTTTGGCTGTACTGAAGCCAATGCTTGATTGTTTTCAAAAAGCTCTGCTATTGGCTCTATCCATCCCGGAGTAACCTCCACATCCTGATTCAGCAATACATAAATATCTGCTGAAATTTCTTTCAGTGCATCATTATATCCGCCTGCAAAACCTTTGTTTTCTTTAAGTTCAATGAGTTTTATTTGCGGGAAATTTTTTCTAACATATTCTGCAGAGCCATCGGTAGAGGCATTATCAGCCACATAAAATTCGGCATGTGAATAAGTGGTTTGCAACAATGGCGGTAAAAACTTTTTCAAAAAATTTTTTCCATTCCAACACAATATGACTACGGCTATTTTCAAAGCATCAGAATTCATAGGTTCTGAAAGGTAAGTTCCAGCGAATGCCCGCATTCAACAGCACTGCATTTTTCTTATAAGGCTCATGCTCGCTCGAAACATTTCGTGCCATCACATTTACATCGGCATACAAATGATGCTTGATTTGGTATGATACAATCAAATTCAGAATGAGGATATTGGTTTTAACGCCTTGTGTCATGGTGTTTCCAAATTCCTGAAACACAGGAATGTGTCCGGGACCTCCCGTAGGCAGAAAAATATTTCCACCGAAATTGCTGCCCGTGGTATCAGCTCCTTTAATGGCATACACCAGTCGCCCGGTAAGTGTAACAGGGGCTGCAATCTGGTAGCGTAAAATACCCACTGCCTCATAAAAATTAGCGCCCAGCGGATGAGCAATGGGTTGGTTGTAATGGGTGTAGTTGTTTACGGTTGATGTGTGAGTGTACATATACGGACGCGCCATATTAAACTCTCCCTGCAAATCAAGATGTTTCACTGCGAATGCATTGATGTATTTGGCTCCAGTTTGCAAAGCGAATTTGTTTGCCCACCATCCGTTGCGTTTTATCAGGTTTCCGAAATTGTACTCGTCCAAAACAAATTGTCCGTACAGTTGCACGTGCCGAAGCATATTTATTTTATAATCTATGCCCACCAGCATATTGTCAGGACTGCCCAGCGCTTGTTCAATGGCGCGGTAAAAAATAATAGGATTCAGATATTGCAATTCAAAACGGTTTTCTCGTTGAAACACCACTCCTTCAAAAATTCCTATGTCGAGCCATTTGGCAATATGAATATTCAGGTGATGAAAAGCACCATATTTTTTGTCTAACAGACGGTCGCCACCACGATTGTATTGCTGAATAAATTCTGTGAACAAATTGGTGTAGGTGATGCGCCACACTTTTGTTTGCATTTTGAAGAAAAAATAATTGTTCGGGAAGTCCGATAAAACCAGCGAGCGGTGTCCGTTGCCAATGAAGTTGCGGTCGTGCCCCAACTGAAAATCAATGACGTTAAAAGCGTTGAAAGTAACGTAGCCGCGAGCGGTAAAATAATCCTGTCCGGTAACTCGATATTCTTTCCAGTAGCCCTCGTTAGGAATGGCTTGCTCATCTTTGATGCGTTGCTGCACAAAAGAAGGAAACCGCGCCAATGTAGAAGTAACATAGGAATAGAACCCGATACGCTTGGCAATCACCCCTCTGAACTCGGCTCCGCGTGTATTGAAAAATTGCATTTGTTCCTGTTTCGATTCCTTTCCCAATTGCACCTGAATTACAGGATTAATTTTAAAAATGAAATTCGGTACATTCACCATAAACATAGAAGCCGGTTCGGGGTAAAAAATCCAAACTTGTTTTCTGCTCTTAATAGTAGTGTCGGGCAGCCATTCAGAAGTTTCGTTAAATAAATAGTTCATGTTATAATCGAACCGCTTGCCCGTGCTTGTAATATTATTTTTCCCTACTTCAGAAACATATTCGCCAATGTGTTTCCGGCTGAAAGGCTTGAATCCCGTGGCGTGCATAGGCAAGACTTTTCCGTATTCAATATCGAGCCGGTCTATTAAGTGATAAGCATCGCCACCCAAAGGAATATAAACACCTTGCGCAGCGACTAAGCCTGTTATAAAAACGGCTACACTTGACAGCCAAAATTTTCCGAGAAATTTCATTTGCCAAAAATAGGAAAATAACATGCTTCAATTGCCATGAATGGAATTGAGGGTAGTAATATCTGTTGGTTGTTGTTTTTGTGGAAATAATGTGGCCCATATATCGCCCACGGTTTAAACCGTGGGCGATATATGGGCTATTAACAATTAACCATTTGGTATACATTGCCCGAACATCTGTTCATTCAAACAATATGCTCCTGATTATTGTTAGGCTTGTTCTTTTCAAAATGTATTTTAATGAACCCCGCCAACCCTTCTATTGAATTGCATCCATTAACTTTGGACATGGATTTTTTCGAAAATTTTTTCCGGATATTTTCAGATTATGCCGAGAAGCAATCTTATTTGACTCGAAAACCGGAAGCGCTCTATCAGCCTGTTAAATATATTCTTTCGCTTGGCGGTAAACGCATCAGACCATTATTGGTGTTGACCGTAAATGATATTTATGGCGGAAAAATTGAAAACGCTCTTCCGGTGGCATATTCTTTTGAATTGTTTCACAATTTCACTTTGGTGCATGATGACATTATGGACCACGCCTCTTTAAGACGCGGAAAAAAAACCGTTCACGAAGAGTTTGGAGAAAATTCAGCCATTCTTTCGGGCGATGTGATGATGATATGGTGTTATGAATATTTGAGCAAGGTCAGCCCTGAATTATTCAAGCCACTTTTCAGTCTGTTTAATCAAACCGCCATTGAAGTATGCGAAGGGCAACAGTTAGATATGAGTTTTGAGAAAAGCATGGATGTTTCTGAAAATGATTATCTCGAAATGATTAGGTTTAAAACCTCTGCATTGATAGCCGCTTGCTTAAAAGCCGGAGCTATTACGGGAGGGGCTTCGGCAGCCGAAGCGCAAAAGTTTTATGATTTTGGAATCAATATCGGTTTGGCTTTTCAACTACAGGACGATGTTTTAGATGCTTTCGGTGAAGGGGATAAAGTAGGGAAGGAGCAGGGCGGTGATATTAAGAACAACAAAAAAACACTTCTGCTCATTAAAGCGCTCGAACTTGGCAACGAACAGCAGCGGGCGGAGTTGAAATTTCTTTTAAGCGACAATGTACCCGATAAAATAGAGCGAATGACACATATTTATGAAAGCAGCGGAGCTAAAGCATATTGCAACGAAAAAGCCATAGGATTTCAAACCCGCGCTTATGAATTAATTGACAGCATTCAACTTTCTACAGAACAAAAACAACCCTTGCTCGCCATCACAGATTTTCTTTTGAACAGACAGTTTTAATTGAATTTTTTCTCTTTAGACTTGAAAAAAATCGCGCACAAAAGCGAGCATTTGGTTTTCGGACATTTTATCGCTGCTTTGAATGCTGATAGTTTTTGACTTGAAAGATTTGTTTTCAGAAAGTCTGTTAATTAATTGCTCCTTAGCAGTTGTAGGTCCAAAGAGAAGTATTTCATCATATTCGG
>CAZFFP010000053.1:0-26239 GCA_964518215.1 uncultured Chitinophagaceae bacterium | reverse complement strand
CCCCGCTCCGCGATTTTTTTTGCGGGGATGTATTGGCTCTGCCGATGCCTTTGCTGCTGCCGCGGTGTATAAAAATTCGGCTTTCAACCATCTTTTTATCCTCAACGAAAAAGAAGAAGCCGCCTATTTCCACAACAACCTTTCGAGCCTTCTGGAAAAGAAAGATGTGTTTTTCTTTCCCGACTCGTTCAAGCGACCGGGCGTGATGGAGGAGGTGAACAACAACAATATTTTATCGCGCACCGAAACGGTGAACCGGTTGGCACACAGCAGCACCAAAGGCGAACTGGTGGTTGCCTACCCCGAAGCGCTGTTTGAAAAAGTGGTGCGCAAAGAAGCGCTGCAACAAAATACTTTAGAAATAAAATTGGGCGAAAAACTCGATATAGATTTCATGATTGAGTTGCTCGTTACCTACGGTTTCGACCGTGTGGATTTTGTTTATGAACCCGGGCATTTTTCCATTCGTGGCGACATCATTGATATTTTTTCTTTCGGCAACGAAATGCCCTACCGCATTGAGTTGTTCGGCAACGAAGTGGAGTCTATTCGCACCTTTGACCCCGAATCGCAATTATCCAACAAAAAAATAGCGCAGGTAAGTATTGTTCCGAATATCCAAAGCCATTTCACTACCGAGCAAAAAACAAGTTTGTTTTCGCTGCTGCCTGCCAACACTATTATTTGGGTGAAAGACGCGCAGTTTATTATGGATATTCTGCAAAGAAATTTTGAAACCGCCTCGCAGATTTTCGAAAAAGTGCAAACTAAAAAATGGCGACCCGATGACGACAATCGTTTTTTCGATGATGCACCCGAAATAACTTTTGAAACACCTGCCGCATTTTTTAAAAACGTGCAGCCTTTTCCGGTGATTGAATTCGGAACATCGAATCATTTTCCCGACAGCGAAACCATTTTGCTGCATCATAAGCCTCAGCCTTCTTTCAGAAAAAATTTCCAAATGCTCATTTCCAATCTGAAAGAAAATCAGGAGCGCGGCATCATCAATTATATTTTCGCGGAAAATCCTAAACAGATTGATCGCCTCTACAGCATCTTCGAAGACCTGAATGCCCAAGTGCAGTTTCACCCAATTCCGAAAGCCATTCACGAAGGATTTATTGATGAAGATTTGAAAGTGGCGTGCTACACCGACCATCAGATTTTCGACCGCTACCACAAATACAAATTGCGCGAAGGGCACACCCGCAATCGCGCACAATTGCTGCGGCAGTTGCAGGAACTCAGCCCCGGTGATTTTGTGGTGCATGTGGACTATGGCATAGGCAAGTATTCGGGTTTGGAAAAAATTGATGTGAACGGACAGCAACAGGAAGCCGTGCGTTTGATTTATCGCGACAACGATTTGCTTTATGTGAGCATCAATTCGCTGCATAAAATTTCGAAGTATTCGGGCAAGGAAGGCACCGCTCCAAAGGTGAACAAATTAGGCACCGATGCGTGGGAATCGCTGAAGCGAAAAACCAAAAAGCAAATCAAAGACATTGCCGACCAGTTGATAAAACTCTATGCGCAACGCAAAGCGCAAAAGGGTTTTGCTTTTGCTCCCGACAACTATTTGCAAGCCGAACTCGAAGCCTCGTTCATGTATGAAGACACGCCCGACCAGGAAAAAGCCACACTCGATTTTAAGCGCGACATGGAATCGGAATCGCCTATGGACCGACTCATTTGCGGTGATGTGGGTTTCGGCAAAACCGAAATAGCCGTGCGTGCCGCGTTCAAATCAGTGTGCGACAGCAAGCAGGTAGCCATATTGGTGCCCACCACCATTTTGTCTATGCAGCATTTCAGAACTTTCAAACAAAGGCTCGAAGACCTGCCCTGCCGCGTGGATTATATCAACCGCTTTAAATCTGCCGCGGCACGCAAGCAAACTTTGAAAGATGTTGCCGAAGGAAAAGTGGACATACTCATTGGCACTCATGCCATTTTAAGTAAGGATGTGAATTTTAAAGATTTGGGTTTGTTGGTGATAGATGAAGAACAAAAATTCGGAGTGGCTTCCAAAGAAAAACTACGCGAACTGAAAACCAATGTGGACACGCTCACGCTCACTGCTACACCCATTCCGCGCACGATGCAATTTTCGCTCATGGGCGCTCGAGACCTTTCAGTCATCAGAACTCCGCCACCCAACCGACAGCCTATAGAAACCATCCTGCATACTTTCAGCGATGAGATGGTGAAAGAAGCGATTGAATATGAAGTGTATCGGGGCGGACAAGTGTTTTTTGTGCACAACCGTGTGAAGGATATTTTGGAAATCACCGGCATGTTGCAGATGATGTGTCCGAAAATAGATTTTGGGGTGGCGCACGGACAAATGGATGGCGACAAACTCGAAGCCGCCATGCTGAAATTTTTTGAAAAAGAATATGATGTGCTGGTATGCACCAACATAGTAGAAAGCGGATTGGATGTGCCCAATGCCAACACCATCATCATCAACAATGCGCACATGTTCGGCTTGAGCGAACTGCATCAATTACGCGGGCGCGTGGGGCGTAGCAACAAGAAGGCTTTTTGCTATCTGTTTGCTCCGCCTTTGTCTGCCCTTTCAACCGATTCGCGAAAGCGGCTCAAAACCATCGAAGAATTTTCTGACCTTGGCAGCGGCTTCAGCATTTCGATGCGCGATATGGATATTCGCGGAGCGGGCAATTTGTTGGGTGGCGAGCAAAGCGGTTTTATTGCTGAAATAGGTTTCGAGATGTATCATAAAATATTGGACGAAGCCATTCGCGAACTGAAACAAACCGAATACAAAGAACTGTATCAGGAAGAACTGGAGCGCGAGCAGGATTTTGTGCGCGACTGCACCATTGACACCGACCTCGAAATGCTCATTCCCGACCACTATGTGCGCAATACCAACGAGCGTTTGATTCTTTATACCGAATTGGATAATATTGAAAGCGAAGAAAAACTTTTAGAATTTAAAACCAACCTTATTGACCGCTTTGGCGATTTGCCGCCACAGGTGGAAGAATTGTTTAACGGCATTCGTTTGCGCTGGTTGGCAAAGAAATTAGGCTTTGAGCGCATTATTTTCAAAAACGGAAACCTGCGCTGTTTCTTTTTGGAAAATCCCGAATCGTATTTCTACGAAACCTCAGTATTTGGCAAGCTGATGACTTATGTGCAAAACAACCCCAAAAAATGCCGCGTGAAACAAACCGACAAATCGCTCATCATCACTTTCGACAACATACACAAAATGCACGAGGCCTTTCACTTGCTGAAAGATATGGAGGGGTTTGTTTGGGGGAGGGAAGTGGCGTAAAGACAGTTTTACTTCAAAAATTTGATTTTTATTTCTTTCTCCAGACTTTTGAATTCATGATCACCGGTAATGAGCACGGCTTTCTTTTTCCTGGAGAGTGCAGCGGCAAAAGCATCGGCATAACTCATTATATATTTTGCTTTCAAGCGTGCGGCATCCATCGTCAGTTCCCAGTCGGCTTCAACAAATTCCATAGGAAAACTTAAAGTAGCCAACAATACATCCTCGGCTTTCTCCTTTCCGTCTTTGCGGCTCGAAATATAATACACCTCGCCAATATTGATTACGGTAACAAATATTTGTGTAGCACCATCCGCAGCAGCAGTGAGCAGTTTTGCCACTTCATCTTTTCCGCTTTCTCCTCTGAAAAGCGCCAACAAAGCATAGCTGTCAAAAACCACTTTTTTCATTGTTCTCTTTCTTTTCTTTTCTCTTTCATCAATTCACCAATCACATCGCCTTTCAGTATTCCGGCAAAGCTGTCGAAATAATCTTTGGTTAATGCCCTCATAATTATTTCTCCGTCTTTTTCAATAAAAGCCACTTTAGTGCCGGGCTTTATGCCATATTTTTTTCTGAGTCTGCCGGGTATTACCACCTGACCTTTGGTTGTTGTTATTGAAGTTTCCATACTAAACAGATTTGTATATACGAATATAACAAAGTAATACCAAATAAAAAGTTCAATTTTATTTAAACACTCATCATCACTTTCGACAACATACACAAAATGCACAAAGCCTTTCAGTTGCTGAAAAATATGGAGGGGTTTGTTTTTTGGGGGAAGTGATGAAATCACCACAATCAATGTTGCTTCTCTTTCACCACACTCACCGGAATTTTCAGACTTACTACAAAGTTGCGTCCCTGTTCGGGCAGGTTGAGAATGCGGTAACGGCTCAAGTGATTCATGTAGCGCGCATCGGTAAGGTTTTGTATCCTGAAACTGAAATACAAAGGCTGCTTTCCGGCATTCAGCACAAAACCTGAAACAAAATGCAACAGATGATAACCGGGGGTGGGCGGCTCGTTTCTGTCCACACGATTTTGAGTGGCAAACCAATAATGCTCTATGCCTAAAGTAATATCGCTGAAATTTTTTCCTATTTTTTCAAAAGTATAATCAACACCCGAAATGATGTTTACGGGTGGCGTAAACGGCAAAGGCAGATTCGTATTCAAATTCATGTTGTAAATGTATTCGGCAACGGTTTCTATATGCATTTTTTTTAAAGGATGATACTCCAATTGGATTTCAAAGCCCGTGTGCATGGCGCGGGTTTGGGTGTATTGATAAACCTGTCCGGCATCGGGCAAGGGAGAAAAACTTCCCGAAGGGCGCAGAAAAATATAGTTGTCGAAATAGTTGAAATAAGGAGTGAGGCGCGTAAGGAATTTCGATACGCTGTAATGTACGCCCACATCAAACTGCCAGCCCGTTTCGGGATTCAAAGTCGGGTCGCCCATCTCGTGTCGAAAAGTGCCGTGATGCACACCATTCATCGAAAGTTCCGGTGCGGTTGGCATTCGGAAAGAACGTCCGGTATTGAACTTCACATTCCAATGTTCGGCAGGCAACCACGAAAAACCTACCGAGCCTGAAACATTATAAAAATCGCGCTCCACATCGGGGGTGCGCTCGCGATACTCCGCAATAACACTGTCATTGGCATAAATAGGTTGGCTATATGCCGAAACCGACACATGGCTGTAATCAAATCTCACACCGCCACTGATACCAAATTTCGGATTCACCTTATATTCTTCATGAATAAAAATGCCGCTGCTGAAAGTGCGAAAATCTGACAACAAAAATTCAAAGCCGTCTCTTTCGTTCCATTGCTGCTGCATTTGAATACCATATATGGAACGCAGTTTTTGATGCAGCGATTGGTGGAAGCGCGAATTGAGCGTGAGCGTATGCAGCTTCAATCCCAAACCCAAAGTGCCTTCGGGTGCCGGACCTACGCCATGATTATCGGGGACAATTTGTTCCTGCCGATGATTCAACTGATAACCTACATCGGTATGCAGCCAGTTTTTGCCCAAAAGCAATTTAGAATTCATCACTGTTTTGAAATGATTGTTCACCTGCCGGGGCAAATCAATATTGCGCGGGTTGCCATCGTCTAACAAATTATAGGAGCGCGGAATACCCAATGCGCCCGCAAACAATCCGGCTTGCTGCCGGTAATTACTCACCGTAATTCTGATATTGCCGTGCGCACCCGTAGCCCCGCCCGACAATGAAAAACTGCGCTCTTTTCCTGCCGTGTTTTTCAGCCGCTCATTATTTATCGGAAGCACATAACGATTGTAAGTAAATGAATCGGCAGGCACGCGATAATCGCCAAAATCGTTGGATGAAAAACGCACCCTGAAAAATTTACGATTGAAATTGCCTTCGGCTTTTGCGGAAAATCCAATCAAGTGATTGTTACTGCGATAGGTTGAAAACGCTTCGGCATTCATAGTGCCTTCTTTCGGAATAGCAGGCGGATTGATATTGATAACACCGCCAATGCCATCAGAACCATACAACAAAGATGCGGGACCTTTGATGATTTCGAGTTGCTCCACATTGTATGCGTCAATTTCCAGACCGTGGTCGCTGCCCCACTGCTGCCCTTCCTGCTTAATGTTATGGTCGTTCACAATTACACGGTTGAAACTCATGCCTCTAATCACAGGCTTTGAAATGCCTACGCCCACATTCATGGAATTTACGCCCGCAATTTTTTCCAAAGAATTTATTAATGTGCCGTTGAAGTTTTTTTCGAGATAATCTCTGTCTAACACATCCATCGTAAGGGTTTGCTCCTGCTTGGCTGTTTTGGTAAGTTCTGCTTCTACAATAATCTGATTCAGCTCTATGAAAGTTGGTTTCAAATTGATTTCGAGCGTTTCAATATTTTCTTTCGAAATTTTAATATCGTTGGCTTGCGGCTCAAAGCCCAGCATCATGATGTGCAGATGATACGCGCCCGGTTTCAGCCCTTTCAATTCAAAAAATCCGTTTTCATCGCTAATAACACCTTTCTTGGTTTCGTGCACAAAAATTTCGGCTCCGGTAAGTATTTCGCCTGTTTTACTGTTTTTCACAGTGCCCGAAATAGAAAATGTCTGGGCGGCTAAAGTCCCTGAAAACAAAATGATGCAAAGAAGTATTTGTATTACCGAGCGCATGTACTGAGTTGAAGAAGGGCATTTGACAACAATACCAAATGCAACATGGTTGCAAAAGTAGTGAAAATGTTGTGTGGGTTGAGAAATTGAGCAATAACAATCTAAAGTTCAGTTCAAAAAAGCATATCGTTCAAAACCCCTTATTTTTGCAGCTTCTTAAATCAGTTTTTCAAAAAGTTATGTATAAAAATTTCAAACACGCTACCCCTATTCAAATCAGATTTTGCGATTTAGATGCCATGAACCATGTGAACAATGCGAATTATCTTACTTATCTCGAAATTGCCCGCATAGCCTATTTCGGTCAGTCCACCGAGATAGATTGGGACGAAGACCGCTACGGACTTATTTTGGGCAGGGCGGAAATCAATTATAAACTTCCGGTTTTTCTCAACGATAAAATTGAAGTTTATACCCGCTGTTCGCATATAGGTAACAAAAGCCTTACTCTCGAATATGAAATGGTGAAAGTACTGTCCGATGGTTCGCAGCAAACCGCCTGCACCGCTACAACTGTTATGGTAGCTTACGATTATAAAGAGCACCATTCCATTCCGCTTTTGGAACAATGGAAAAATACTATCCTTTCTTTTGAAAACAATCCTGAACTTCTGAAAGCATGAGGTACGCGCTCGCTTTTTTTGTCGGAATGCTCATTTTTTCTGCTTGCGGTGAATCATCGCCCAAGCTCATCAATGGTAAACCCTTGCCCGATATTTCGTTGCCCGATGCTTCCGGAAAAGAAATCAGTATTGCCGAATTGAAAGGCAATATTGTATTGGTGGACATTTGGGCTTCGTGGTGTAAGCCTTGCAGAAAAGTCAATCCGAAAATAGTAGAGTTAGTAAAAAAATATGAATATGCTCAGTTTACAAATGCACAGCGATTTATAATTTACAGCCTTTCGCTCGATAACGACCGCGAAGCATGGCTGAAGGCGATAAAAGATGATAACCTCGACTGGGAATGGCATGTATGCGAACTGAACGGATGGAAATCGAAAGCGGTTTCTACTTACGGAATCAATTCCATTCCCACTACATTTTTGTTAGATGAAAACGGAATTATCATTGGAAAAAATTTGGGGCATCGCGATATTGATAAAATTCTTCAGCGCAGAATTATTCAATAAGAAATAATACAGCCCAACGTTCGTATAAGCTGATTAACTTCATTATTATAAAACCCTGCTCATGAAATTTGTTTTTGTTTTTTTGATAAGCACCCTGGCTTTTTTCAACACCCATGCACAAGGGCTGGAGCCTACCGATGATTTATCGCTCATGGAAATTGTGTTTGAAGATTTTAAAGGGAAGCCCCGCACCAATAGCACTATTCTTTTTGAACAAACCCAATCCAAAAAAATATTCGCTGCAAAAACAGATGCCAAAGGCAAAGCGCAGTTTTTGCTTCCTGAAGGAAATTTTTACTTGTTGCGCGCTATCGTTTTTGGCGACACGGTTGATTATGATATTTTAGAAATTGAAGCCGAGCCGGGCGCTTTTTCTTACGGATTAAAAATCAAATATGAGCCACCAAAAGAATTTACTCTGCGCAATTTGCAATTCGACTTTGGAAAGGCAACCATTAAATCTTCATCCTTTCCCGAATTGAACGAATTGTTTGAAGCCATGAAAGAAATATCCTCGCTCGAAATTGAAATTGCCGGACATACCGACCATGTAGGCAAGCCGGAAGACAACCTGAAACTATCAAAAGACAGAGCCGAATCGGTGAAAAAATATTTGGTTTCGAAAGGTATTGCAACCAACAGAATTACTACGGTGGGCTATGGCGACACCCGCCCCATTGCCACCAACGATACCGATGATGGCAGAGCCAAAAACCGCAGAACAGAAGTGAGAATTACTAAAGAATAGTATTGTTGAGTTCAATAGTTTGAAAAGAAGATAATTTGAAAATTGAGATAACACATACCGACATACAGCCTTTAGCCATCAGCTATAAGCCTGCCGCTTGTCTTACATCTCTTGTTTCATGTCTCACTACTCCATTCTCACTACTCAAATCTATCATACTATGGTCTATGGTCTATGGTCTATGGTCGCCCATACAAGCACAAGCACAATCTGCTTTTCTGAAGCCCGCCCCCGACATGTTTGAGGAGTATTTGCAGAACAGAAGAAATTTGCTGCTATTCGAAATTCTTCAGTTTAAAAAAGAAGTAAACCGCCATCAGCAGAAAAAATATTTTCTGAACAACTTGAGTTATCTCATGCAAAACCACAAAGCCCGATTCAATGACACAATAATTTATGTGGTAATTTCTGAGCAGAAAATGTATTTGGTGAGCGAAGATGCCATACTTAAATCCTATCCGGTTTCTACCAGCAAGAAAGGAACCGGCATGGCAGAAAATAGTTTTCAAACGCCTTTAGGGTTTCATCGAATAAAAGAAAAAATAGGGGCGGGAGTAACTTATGCCACTGTTTTTGTGGACCGGCTTCCCATTAGAAAACCCACCACTATCTACACCGACAACACCGATGTGGAAGAAGACCTGATTACCTCCAGAATACTATGGCTGGACGGGTTGGAAGAAACCATTAACAAAGGCAACGGAAAAGATTCTTACGGCCGCTATATTTATATACACGGAACACACGAAGAAGGGCTTATAGGCAAGCCAGTTTCCAATGGCTGCATCCGCATGAAAAATAACGACATTATCGAACTGTTCGACATGATTCGAACAGGCGCTTTTGTCATTATTACCCAAAACTTTTGAGCGCTAAGAAACCTTCTCGGAGTGGTCAATACCCAACATGTAATAAATGGGGCAGGTGCCCATCAATCCGGTGAGGAAAATTGGAATGCCCAATGCCATGATGTAAATGTTTTGAAATACTCCACCTATAATTACTAGTACAGCCATGATTGCATAACGAACAATGGCTTCATTCATGCTTAAATTCGGTTCCATAATTGTTGAATTTTTGTTGATGTAAAATTCAAACTCCGGGAACCGGAAATCTATGACGCGCGTCAGGCGTGGGGGTGATTTTTGTCAATGTGAATGCTGAAATGACAAAAGCCTACACTAAAATTTCAAGCAAATGTCCATTGATGACAGAAGGAATTGAGACGAAGCAAATTCATGCCGCTAAAAGTTATGAGTGCTTAACCATTAGTTTTTAGCTGATTGATTTATAATGCTACACTAAAAACCAATTACAAACTACAATGAGGATTTATAATAATGTAGCTGCTATACCTAATCATGTTCACTCCACCGACTGCCTGATGCGTAGGCCTTCTTTTTCGCCTATAAGCTCACTGCGGAAAATTTCAATATCCGACACTACCATTTCGCGAATTAAATCATCGAGGCTGTATTTGGGTTGCCAGCCTAATTTTTGCTTTGCTTTCGATGCATCTCCTTTCAGCACATCCACTTCGGTAGGGCGGAAATAGCGCGGGTCAATAAACACCACTTCCTGACCGGTTTTTAACGAGCCGAATTTGCCTGAAATATTTCCGCAGTATCGTTCGTATTTTTCTTTGTCAATGGCATCAATTACCGCAGTTTCATCCACCCCTTTTCCTTTAAAAAGAATACCGATACCTGCTTCAGAAAATGCCTTTGAAATAAACTCGCGCACCGAAGTGGAAATGCCTGTAGCCACGACATAATCATCGGGCTTTTCCTGCTGCAGCATCAGCCACATGGCTTCCGCATAATCTTTGGCATGTCCCCAATCGCGTTTGGCATCAAGATTTCCCATAAGCAATTTGTTTTCCATACCAAGCGCCAATTGTGCCACGCCCCGCGTAATTTTTCGGGTAACAAAAGTTTCGCCACGCACGGGGGATTCATGATTGAACTGAATTCCGTTGCAGGCAAACATATTATAGGCTTCGCGGTAATTTACGGTTATCCAATAAGCATAAAGTTTTGCCACGGCATAAGGCGAGCGCGGATAAAAAGGAGTTTTTTCTGTTTGCGGAGTTTCCTGAACCAAACCATACATTTCTGATGATGAAGCCTGATAGATTTTTGTTTTTTGCGCAAGCCCCAACAACCGCACCGCTTCCAAGATTCTCAATATTCCCAACCCATCGGCATTAGCAGTGTATTCAGGCTCTTCAAAACTCACTTTCACATGACTCATGGCAGCAAGGTTGTAAATTTCATCGGGCTGCACTTTTTGAATAATAGAGATGAGGTTGAGCGAGTCGGTCATTTCGCCATAGTGCAGCAACAATTTTTTATCTCTGATGTCTTCGTTGTCATAAAGGTGGTCTATTCTGTCGGTGTTGATGAGCGAGGTTCTTCTTTTCACTCCATGCACCACATAGCCTTTGTCAATGAGTAATTCAGCAAGGTAGGCACCGTCTTGTCCTGTAATTCCTGTGATTAAAGCAGCTTTCATGATTCTTTATTCTTTTCAAAGGTAAAACATCACTCTCAATTCTATAAGAATTTCAGAAGCGATATAAAAGCATAATTTTATGATGTAAAAAAATACAGAAGCGCAGTTATGTCATGGAACATTGAAAACAAAAAAATTCTGGTAACGGGCGGTGGCGGTTTTTTAGGAAAACAAGTGGTGCAGGTGTTGTTGCAAAATGGTGCTAAACAACAAAACATTTTTGTGCCCCGCTCTTCCGAATATGATTTGCGCAAAAGTAGTGTGGCGCATCAAATAATTTCGGAACAAAAGCCTCAAATAGTTTTTCATCTGGCAGCAAGATTAGCCGGAATAGGTGGCAACCGTGCGCAACCCGCCTCGTACTTTTTCGATAATATCATGATGGGAATAAACATAATTGAGGCTTGCAGAAAAAATAAGGTAGAGCGTTTTGTAAACATAGGCTCGGTGTGCAGCTATCCGAAACATACGCCAGTGCCTTTCAAAGAAGAAAATATTTGGAACGGCTACCCCGATGAAAACAATGCGCCTTACGGTATTGCCAAAAAAGCCGTGATGGTGTATGCCGAAGCCGTGCAGCGACAGTATGGAATGCCTTCGGTGAATTTGCTGCTCACCAACTTATATGGACCCGATGACGATTTCAGAGAAGCAACCTCACATGTGATACCGGCATTGGTGAGAAAATTTTTTGAAGCAACAACAAAACAACAGGAATCTTTAGTGATATGGGGCGATGGTTCTCCCACCAGAGATTTCATTTTTGTTACAGATGCAGCAAAAGCCATTGTAAAAGGAGGTTTGTCGGTTACAGATGCTGCACCCGTAAATATCGGGTCGGGCATTGCGGTTTCAATAAAAGAAGTGGTGCAGACCTTGCAGGAAATTTCAGGTTTTACAGGCGAAGTAAAATGGGATGCTACACAACCCAATGGTCAGCCCGAGCGTATGCTCGACATTTCCAAAGCACAACAACTGTTTGGCTTTGCTCCCGAAATTTCATTGCGCGAAGGCATACAAAAAACATACAAGTGGTTTGCCGAAAATTATGAAAACATTGAGTTGCATCAACCTAAATATGCAGACGAATGAAAACCCGCAAAAACTAATGGCACTATCTTTGAAAACATCACGTAAAATAATTCTGTCATGAAAAATATTTTTTTGAAATTATTTCCGACCATACTTTTATTGGTTTTTAGTTTTCAATTCGCGCAAGCGCAAACCAAAATTTTTGAAGGCGTTTTGGATATCAAAACCGTTTATAAAAAAACAGCCAAAGACACTTCGACTTCCACCAACAACTTCAAGCTTTTTATGAAAGGCAACAAAGCCATGATAGACCACAAGGAATTTGGAAAAATGGTAATGAACACCGAAAACCAAATACTACATGTTATTGTAGGGCAAGGTTCGCAACCGGTAATCTGGAAAGTGAATATTGCCACTTTAAATCAGTTGGGCGGTTTGCTCATGCTCATGAAAGCTGCCACCGGACAAGATGTGATGAATATTACTCCGCAAACTAAACTCACTGCCACAACAGCTTCCGCTACATTGAGCGGCTACAAAACCATTAAATACAATACTTATGATGAAACTCATACCGGAAACATTTGGGTGGTGAATGATTTTCCGCACAATATGACAGGATTATGGACCGCACTCAATATTACTCCCGCACTCAATAGCGCCAACATCAAAAACGGAATGATTCTGAAAGCCGAATCGAAAAGTAATAAAACGGGCGAAACAAACACGATGACCATTACTCCAAAAGCTCAGGCAGTTGAAGACAAAATGTTTGAACTTCCTGCCGGAGGACAAATTTTGGATGTAACGCCCATGCTCGTGCAAATGATGCAAAATCAAAAACCGGAAGATGTGCAGAAAATGCTGTTGCAAATGATGCCGAAGAAATAGTTTTCAGTTTAACATTATTGCAAAGGCTTCACGGAGTAGCCATTTTTTTTCAGCAATGCTATGATGCCTTCTGCTCCCGGCAAATGCCCCGCACCCACGGCTGAAAACACGGTATTTTTTTTTATCAACGGAATCATCCGTTCTGTCATAGTGTGGTTTCGGTCAATAATCAACTGGCGATAGGAAACTTCCGAAAAGCTTGATTTTTTAAGCATTTGAAGCAGCCCGTCTAAATCTTGCTTGCGGTAAACTTTCAGCATTTTCGCATACGATTTCGATTCTTTTTGCTGCTTATCAATATTTTTCAAAATCATATCGAACTGCTCTCGAATGGTAATAGATTCGAGTGCAGACACTTGCTCCTCAATGGTTTCAAGCCCTATCACTTCCTTGTTTTTTTCTTTGGCAAGATGATATAAATACTCATCGAGAAACTGACGATTGCCACTTCCGAGACTTGCCTTGCTGGTCATTACATAAATAAAAATGGGTTTGATGCGCTCAAACAACGACAACTTAAAACCATATTCTTTTCGCAACCACTTATCAATCCTTTCGTATTCCGCTTCGCTGATATAATCGTGTATCTGATAATTTTCTTCTGCCATCATCATGCTGAAAATGCCTGCATACATATTATTGTCGAGAGAAATTTCCATGGTAAAAACTTCTGCACTTTCAAAAGCTACATTGAATGCTTCCGAAAAATGAAACAAACTTTCATCTTTAGCGTGCATGGTTCCAAACAAGTAAGAAGGTTTCTCAAGTCCGTTTCCTGAAATTTCCCAAAGCAAACTTTTAGCTGTGGAGCTTTTCTGGGCAATAAGAATTTCATTCTGCAACAGAAAAGTAAAAAGCAGCGCAAATCTGAAAAACAGCGTGAGGCTAAAAATTTTGTTCATACACGATTTTGAAAAGGATTAATTTTGAATCTGCATTCAAAAATAAAGAAAGCCCTTTGCATGATACTCATTGATAACTTGCTGATAAGCGATGAAATTATCGAAAGAAAATTTGTGTGCAACCTGAAAGCCTGTAAAGGCGCATGTTGTGTGGAAGGCGATGCGGGTGCGCCACTTGAAAAAGACGAAATAAAAATTCTTGAAAAAGAAATTGAAAACATCAAACCATTTATTACTTCCGAAGGCGTGAAAGCCATCAACAAACAAGGCGTGTGGATGAAGGACCGTTCCGACACCGACTACAAAACGAAAACTCCTCTGATGAAAGGTGGTGCATGCGCCTACACGGTTTTCGATGAAAAAGGAACCGCAGGCTGCGGCATTGAAAAAGCGTATGAAGCCGGAGCGACTACTTTTCACAAACCCATTTCATGTCATTTGTATCCTATCAGAATTACCAAGTCGAGCGCTGTTGAAATGCTCAATTATGATGAATGGGATATTTGTTCACCTGCCTGCCAATTAGGCGAACAATTGAAAGTGCCGGTGTATCAATTTTTGAAAGCGCCACTTATTCGTAAATATGGTGAAGACATGTATGAGGCATTGGAAGCTACAGTAAAATATATGCAACAGGAAAAAAAAACAGCCCCCAAATCAAAAAAGTAAATTATCGCTGTTGAAGTGCCAATTCCCAATCCCAAGCGGTTTTCATCATGTCTTCAATAGTGTATTGCGGATTCCATTGAAGTCTTTCTGAGGCTTTGGTTTTATCGGCATACACAGCAATGACATCGCCCGCTCTGCGCGGTCCCATTTCGTAGTTGAGTTTTTTGTCAGAAACTTTTTCAAAGGCTTTAATGGCTTCTATCACCGAAACGCCTTCGCCTGTTCCAAGATTGAAAATTTCGTAGTTATCTGAATTCTTTTGCTCTATTAAATATTGCAACGCTTTAGTGTGTGCGTGTGCAATATCCATGACGTGAATATAGTCGCGAATACAACTGCCATCGCGGGTTGGATAATCGCTGCCATGCACCAACATCTTTTCTCTTTTCCCAATGGCAGTTTGAGTAATAATAGGCACTAAGTTTTCAGGCTTTTCAGTAGCATACTCGCCAATTTTTGCCGAAGGGTGTGCCCCAACCGGATTGAAATATCGTAAGGCTATCATTTGATGTTGCGCGTTCGCTTTTGAAAAATCCTGTAAAATATATTCACCGATTTGTTTGGAGCGTGCATAGGGCGATTCAGCTTCTTTCATGGGAGTTTCCTCTGTAACGGGTAACTTATCGGGGTTGCCATACACCGAGCAGGAAGATGAAAAAACAAAGTGAGGGATATTATTTTCCGCTACGGCTTCGAGCAGATTCAACAATGATTCAAGATTGTTTTTAAAATAAAGTAAAGGTTGCATAACCGATTCGGGAACCGTTTTCAAAGCGGCAAAATGCACAATGCCAACAATATTTTTTTCTTCGGAAAAAAACTTTTTTACTGCCACTTTGTCGCACAAGTCAATAGCATAGTTTTTTACTTCTTTTCCGGTTATTGCTTTGATGCCATGCAACGGTTTAGTAGTGGAACGAATAAGGCTGTCAATACTCACCACATCGAAACCATGATTGATTAAATCCACTATGGTATGCGAACCAATGTATCCGCAACCACCCGTTACCAATATTTTAAAGTCTGACATTATAATAGGTTTTTGGCTCACAAAATAATTTGTAGTTACTCGAAAAATATACCTCTTTCAGCCAAACTTTAAACAAGGGGTCTAAAAATTCGGGAGTGCCTGAAATGGTATCTATAATTTCTTTATTTTCCAACGCTTTTTTGATGCGCAACACATTTGCCGAAGTGCCCAGGTTATATTCCGCCAATGAAGCGGCAGCAGTAAATTGTTCTACATTGTTGCACATGGCTTTTAAAAAATTCAGTTGGTAGTTAGTGAGTTGGTCTACTTCGCGCTGAAACAAAATACCGTGTTGCAACAACAGCGTCTCTAAGGCATATTCCATCACATCGCCATTTACGCTTTTAATGGTTTTTAGCCAAACCATTTGCGCATATTGCTGAACGAAATAAGGATGGTTTTCCATTTTAAGTGCAATATTCTCTGCAAATGCCTGACTTATTTTTTTACCCGTATCCTGAAAGCGTTTGATAATAAAAGGAATCCAGTCTTCTGTTTTTATTTTTTCCAGAAACATAATATCGCCAAACTTATAGAAAGGCATGGAAGGTTTGGTAAAAAAATCCATGAGCATGTGGCGTTTGCTTCCATACAAACAGTATGAAGCCGATTGGTGCTGTTGCCAATGCGCTCTCAGTTTTTTCTGAAATGCTGGCCCGTCATCGAAATAACTGATGTTCTGAAATTCATCTACGCAAACAACCAATTTGATATTCTTCTCTTTACAAATAGTTTCGGGCAAATTCAGAATCTGCTTGTAATTACGGTGCGCTTGTTCAAAATCGAAACTGATGGAAAAATCGCTGTTAGGCTCAGGGCTGAAAGTAAACTTTGGAATTATTTGAGTGAGGAATTTTTTGGCATTGGTAACCACTTCTTCCCATTTATTTGAAGTGGCGGCTAAAAGTTCTTTGGTGTATAACTCATAAAATTCCTGTTCATTTCGGGTATTGAACAAATCAATAAAACAGAAGCGAATGTTTTTATGCTTACGCTGAATTTTTTTGGCTACCAGCTTTACCAATGAAGACTTGCCCCATCTGCGAGGAGAAACAAGCATGGTGTTTATGCCCCCCGTGAAATTCTGAACCAATCGTTTTTGTTCTTCTTCCCTGTTGGTGAAGTCAAATGCTTCAGTAATACGTCCGTATGTAAACGGAGCCTTTTCCATTTCGATTTTCTTATGTTACACAAATGTAACTTACAACTTTGTAACTTACAAATGTGTTACATTTTATTTTCTCAAAACTTGCCGAGCTCGACCACTTTCTTAATACCCTCTTCTAATGGTGTAATATCTCTGTCCATCAGAGTTTTCATTTTTGATATATCAGGAACCCTGCGTTTCATATCGCCTTCTGCTAATGGCGGTAGGTGTTTGATTTTCGATTTGGAACCGGTGATTTCTATGATTTTGGTGGCAAGGTCAACTATCGAAAGTTCAATATCGCTGCCTACGTTTACAATGTCATTCACAAATTTATTTTTGTAAAACGCGTTGGTGGTAGCCATGATATTATCATCAATATGGCAGAAGGTACGGGTTTGAGAGCCATCGCCATACACGGTAATATCTTGTCCTTTCAAAGCCATGCGAATGAAGCGCGACATTACAAAGTCGGTGCTTTGTTTGGGACCATAAGTATTGAAGAAACGGAAAATAGTAAAATCGAGATCGTATTCTTCCTTATAAGATTTACAGAAAGCCTCGCCCACATTTTTTACCACCGCATAAGGAAGGCGAGAATTGAGCGGAGTAGTTAATTCGTTTTGCGGAAGCGTAGTCGGCTCTCCATACACCTCTGATGAGGAAGCAAAAAATACCCGCTTCACTCCTGTGTTTTTAGAAAGGTCGAGAATATTTTTAATGCCCTGAATATCGTTCAACACCATCACCGGATGGTCTAAGGTGCGCTGCACTCCTACCACCGCGGCATAATGAAACACATAATCAAAAGAATAAGAAACCATTACCGCGGTAATGTCGCTTTTGTCGTTCACATCGCATTTAATAAACTTCCAGTTATCGCCTTTTTTAGGAAGGCGCGCCTTTGTTCCAGTTAAAAAATTATCTACAATTACTACATAGTTGTCTTTATTCTCGATGAGTTTTTCGGCTAAACAACTGGCGATAAATCCCGCTCCGCCTGTAACCAATATGCGTGTCATATTATTTGTTTTTTACTAAGTTAAGCAAGTATTGTCCATATCCGCTTTTCAAAAGCGGCTCGGCAAGCGCCAACAACTGTTCTTTTGAAATAAATTTTTTGAGGTAAGCTATTTCTTCAATGCAGCCTATTTTCAAGCCCTGTCTTTCTTCAATTACCTGAACAAATTGTGCAGCCTGCATCAACGAGTTAAAAGTGCCGGTATCGAGCCAAGCCGTGCCTCTGTCAAGAACAGCTACTTTGAGTTTGCCCTGCTTCAAATATTCTTTGTTTACATCGGTGATTTCATATTCGCCACGGGCAGATGGTTTCAGGTTTTTAGCAATTTCAACAACACTATTATTGTAGAAATACAATCCCGGCACAGCGTAATTAGATTTCGGTTCTTTTGGTTTTTCCTCAATAGAAATGGCGTTCCTGTTTTCATCAAACTCTACCACTCCATAGCGTTCAGGGTCTGAAACGTGATAGGCAAAAATAACTCCGCCTTCGGGCTGTGTATGGCTTTCCAGCAATTTGCCCAAACCCGATTTGTAAAAAATATTATCCCCCAGAATCAATGCCACCGAATCGTTTCCGATAAATTTTTCGCCAATCACAAATGCCTGAGCCAATCCATTGGGCACTTCCTGAACTTCATACGAAAATTTGCATCCGTATCTTTCTCCATCGCCTAAAAGTTTTTCAAACTGAGGCAAATCGTGCGGAGTAGAAATAATCAGAATTTCGTTGATGCCCGCCATCATTAATACCGACAAAGGATAATAAACCATCGGCTTGTCGTAAATGGGCATAATTTGTTTGCTGATGGCGTAAGTAATCGGATACAACCGTGTGCCCGAACCGCCTGCAAGAATAATTCCTTTCACTTTATGAGTGTTTATTGTGGTGCGAAAATAGGTTTTTTGAGGGTATTGTGTAATCAATAAGTAAATGGTGTTATTTTTGGCGGTCTAAAAAAAACAAACATGCCATACCTATTTACCTCAGAATCAGTTTCGGAAGGACACCCCGACAAAGTAGCCGACCAGATTTCAGATGCGCTTATTGACCATTTTTTAGCATTCGACCCACAGTCGAAAGTAGCTTGCGAAACACTTGTAACTACAGGACAGGTAGTATTGGCTGGAGAAGTAAAATCAAAAACATACTTAGATGTGCAGGATATTGCCCGCGATGTCATTCGAAAAATAGGCTATACCAAAAGCGAATATATGTTTGAAGCTAACTCTTGCGGTATTTTATCTGCCATTCATGAGCAAAGCCCCGACATTAATCAAGGCGTGGAGCGCACTAAAAAAGAAGAGCAAGGTGCAGGCGACCAAGGAATGATGTTTGGCTACGCTTCGCGCGAAACCGATAATTTCATGCCGCTTCCGCTCGAACTTTCACATTTATTGCTGCGCGAACTTGCCGCCCTTCGGAAAGAAGGCAAACAAATGAAATACCTGCGCCCCGATTCCAAAAGTCAGGTAACTATTGAATATGACGATAACAACAAACCCGTTCGTATTGACACCATCGTGATTTCAACCCAGCATGACGATTTTGATAAAGACACAGTTATGCTGAAAAAAATCAAAGACGATGTGATTAATATTCTGATTCCCCGCGTTAAAAAGAAGTTGCCTGCAAGAGTGCAAAAACTTTTTACCGACAAAATCACTTACCACGTGAACCCCACCGGAAAATTTGTGATTGGCGGACCACATGGCGATACCGGACTTACCGGAAGAAAAATTATTGTGGATACTTATGGTGGCAAAGGCGCTCATGGCGGTGGCGCTTTCTCAGGCAAAGACCCATCAAAAGTGGACCGCTCCGCAGCTTACGCTACGCGCCATATTGCCAAAAATTTAGTAGCAGCCGGCATTTGCGATGAAGTATTGGTGCAAGTGGCTTATGCTATTGGGGTGGCACAACCGGTTGGTTTGTTTGTAAATACCTACGGCACTTCAAAAGTAAAATTGTCTGATGGCGAAATCGCTAAGAAACTTCCTGCCATATTTGACATGCGTCCATACTCAATAGAGCAACGATTCAAACTTAGAACGCCTATCTATTTCGAAACAGCAGCCTACGGGCACATGGGCAGAAAAACCGAAGTCATCGAAAAGCATTTTGAAGACGGTTCAGGCAAAGTGAAAAAAGTGAAAGTAAAATTGTTTCCATGGGAAGAATTGGACTATGTAGAGAAGTTGAAAAAGGCTTTCGGCATTTAAACTGCTCCGCTTAATTTTCATTAGCATTTCTTTGTGGCAATATTAATTTTCTGAAAAGAAAAAGAATGTGTTTTCTTTTGGCATTCTTTTTCTTTTATTCTGAAAGTATGCACTCATGCACTATCAAGTTTGATTTGATGGAAGCATAATGTTCTTAATAGTTTTACGGTAGTATGCATTAATATCAAATATGACTCCAAGCATTTAGTCATTTAGCCTTAACTTTGTCTCGAATCATCAGTTCAATTAAAGTTCATGATAACCGGATTGTTTTACCAAAGCATTTCGTTTTTAGCCAATTTTTGAAATCACTCATTTTTATGAAAAATTTTCTCGCATTTACATGGATGTTCTTGTTTGCGTATTTCTTTGCCAACGCTCAAGACGAAACCTTATCAGGCGCTGCTGCTTGTGGTGCTGCTGCTGTTTCGGGAGCATGGACAGTCCCTTGTGGAGTAACCTCAATTACAGTTGAAGTTTATGGTGCTGGTGGTGGTGCCGGTGGTGGTGGTGGTGGTAGTAATGGTGGTCTTTTCAATACCCGTGGTGGTGGTGGTGCCGGTGGTGGAGGTCATACTTCTATAACAATTAATGTTACTCCCGGCTCAAATTTTTCTTATGTGATAGGTTCGGGTGGTTGTGGTGGAAGCAATGGTTCTGACGGTTCGGGTGGCGGCAACGGTACTGCCGGAGGAAATAGTTCGTTTACCGGCACAGACGCAGGCGGAACGGCAGTAAACCTTACTGCTAACGGTGGTGCAAGAGGCACCGGTGGTTCGGGAACCAATGGCAGCACGGGTTCGGGTGGTGCAGGTGGCAGCGGCAGCGGTGGCACAACAAATCTTACAGGCGGAAATGGTAATAACGGCAGTGGGGGCAACGGTGGTGCGGGAGGAAATGGAGCAGGACCTGCTGGTGGTGCAGGTGGACCCAGTACTAATAATCCCGGAAGTCCGTTTGGTGGCGGTGGTGCAGGCGGTGGTGATAGTGCCGGAGGTCGTGGTGCAGCCGGAGGAATTCTGATTACTTATAACACTCCGGTCGTTTTACCCCCAACACCAACAATTTCAACAACTCCTCCTACATGCACAACAAATGGAACCAGTACCATCAGTAATTACAATGCAGCTTATACTTATGTGTTTAATCCGGCAGGTCCTGTCTCGGGAGCCGGAGGAGCAATTACCGGTATGGTAACCGGAACAAGTTATACTGTCATTGCAAGAGATGGCAATTGCGATTCAGCACCCAGTGCTTCTTTCAGCAATGCAGCAGCCACTCCAATTTCAACACCTGCCATTTCAGCAACTCCTCCAACCTGCTCAGCAGATGGCGCAAGTACCATTTCTAATTATAACGCTTCATTAAGCTACATATTTACTCCAGCCGGACCTACAGCCGGAGCCGGAGGGGCAATCACCGGCATGTTAACCGGAACAAGTTATACAGTAGAAGCAAGTGATGGAACTTGTAATTCTACACCTAGCGCTTCTTTCAGTAATGCCGCACAATTTCCGGCAGCTGTTGCTGTTATCAGTGGCTCATTAAGTTACTGCACTGGTGGCAACACCACGCTTACCGCAAGCGGAGGGAACAACTATGCGTGGACTGATGGTGGTGGAAACAATATTGGCAATAATGCTACTGTTACCGTTACTCAAGGAACATATACTGTTGTAGTAACCGATGCCAACGGTTGCACCGATAGTGAAGCGGTTACTGTAACCGAATCAACAAGTTTGGCGGTGGTGATTGATGGTGATTTGAGTTATTGTCCCGGAGAAAACACTACCCTCACAGCTAATGGAGGAACAACTTTTGTTTGGACTGATGGCGGTGGAAACAATATTGGTAATAATGCCAGTGTTACGGTAACAGCCGGCACATACACGGTAAATGCTACCGATGCTAGCGGCTGTGCAGGAACAGCTAATGTAACGGTAACCGAATCGGCTGCTCCGGTAATTAATATTAGCGGTGCATTAGGTTATTGTCCGGGAGAAAACACCACCATCACGGCAAGTGGAGGAATAAGTTATACATGGAACGACACCAATAACAGCACTACAGAAAGCATAACCGTTACTCAAGGCACTTACACCGTAATCGGAACGGATGCCAACGGATGCACAGCAAATGCTAATGTTACTATTACCGAAAATGCTTTACCTACAGTTGTGATTTCCGGTTCATTAACTCATTGTTCCGGTAGCACTACTACTTTAACAGCAAGCGGAGGCGCCAGCTACGTTTGGACTGATGCTAATGGAGATAATATTGGGAATGACGCAAGTGTTTCTGTTACAGAGGGAATTTATACTGTTGAAGTAACCGATGCCGATGGTTGTATAAACTCAGATGATGTTACAATCACAGAACTTCCCAATCCGGTGGCAGATTTTGAAGTAAATTCTGACTGTGCCGGTCGGGCAATTTTCTTCACCAATAATTCATCTCCTGAAGGATTAAATTACTCTTGGAATTTCGGAAACGGAAATACCTCTGTTGCTGCCGAACCTTCAGAAGTTTTTTCTCAGGGCGGAAATTATACTATTACTCTTATTGCTTCAAATGGAAGTTGTACCGATACTGCCACTCAAACTTTAGTAGTATTTGCTCAACCTGTTGCAGGATTCACCGCAGTTCCTTTGCGTGCTGTTGAAAATGAAGAATCGGTGGTGTTCAGCAACTCAACCACAGGAGCAGACACATGGCAATGGGATTTTGGAGATGGACAGACGAGTAACACTTTTGAACCCACACATATTTATACTGAAGCCGGATTTTATACCATTACGCTGGTAGCCAGCAATCAGCAGGGATGTACGGACACTTTAGTCAGAAGCAATTATGTAGAGGTTTACGAAAAACCTGTGTTTTATATTCCGAATGCTTTCAGCCCGAATGCAGATGGAGAAAATGATTTTTTCAGAGTATATGGAAAAGGATTTAAAGAGTTTTACTTACAAATTTTCAATCGTTGGGGGCAACAGGTTTTTGAAACAGATAACCCTGATTTCTCATGGGATGGCACAGCCAATGGAAAAGCTGCTGAAGAAGGAGTTTATGTTTATTATGTAAAAACTGTATTCAGCGATTTGCAAATGAGAACTTTTAAAGGAAGTCTGACTCTTTTGCGTTGATATTTTCTACTGCAACACCTCGTGAAATATTTTATTAGACTGAATGTTTTTGAAGGAGGGCAAATGCTGTTTGTAAAAACTAATCAGATGCTCCAACAATTCGCTTCTGGTTTGGTTGGTAATGCCCTGCGTATTTTGTTGAGTGGTAAGTTCGTAAATCCATCGGCTGTAGGGCGCTCCCACATCATTTACAGTAGTAACATTTCCCGTATGGAACACTCCTTCCGTAAGGTTGAAATATGGATTTTCCAAAGTGAAATTATTATCGGGCTGAAAGCCGAGGTATGACGACAACTGAATCATGAATGTCAAATGCATATTCGGATCGGCAAACTGAGAGTGGTTGAGCAATTCAAAAGTTTCTTCTATAAAATCGAACAACGGTTCATTGCACTCTTCTTCAGAAATAGATTTGTTCAGCACTTCGAGCATAAACACGAGCAAAGAAGTTTTGAGCATATTGCCCGGAATGGAATGCCATATTTTTTCTACTCTGTATTCTTTTATAAAATTCAGTTCTTTGTGATTCTTGAGATAGGCATCTATTTCGATGATATTGCCCGCGCGAAATGCTACACTTTTGTTTTTCGATTTTTCTCCCCGCACTCCTTTAATAATATAGTTTTTCAATCCTAAACTGCGTGTATAGAGTTTCACTATCAGACTCGTTTCTGAATATTTGGTAGTTTTGAAAACTATGGCAGGCGTTTTTACAAGCATAATGCTTTGTATAAATTACTCAAATGTTGTTTATTGAAATTAATTTCTTTTATCAATTCCCCACATCAGTTTGGTGCGAAGCATCGAGAGGAAATTAACTTCACTGGTGCGCAGTAACGACACATGAAATGTTTCTTTGCGAACGGCTAACTGATAGGTTTGGTCAACTGCTTCGTAGCGCGAATCTAAGGTGCATAAAAAAGAATCTGACCTACCTTCTATTTCAAACGAAAGAATGCTTTGGTCGGAAACTACAATGGGACGCACGTTGAGATTGTGTGGCGCAATGGGCGTAATCACAAAATTTTCGGAAGTGGGGAAAATTATCGGACCTCCGCAACTCAAACTGTAGCCGGTAGAGCCGGTAGGCGTGGCAATAATTAATCCGTCTGCCCAATATGAATTCAGCAATTCGCCATTGATATAAGTATGTATGATTATCATGGCGGAACTGTCTTTCTTGTGAATGGAAAATTCATTCAGTCCGTAATTCACTTCTCCGAAAATAGATTTGTTGCTGTCCACATGAATGAGCGAACGTTTGTCCACCGTGTAAGATTTGTTGGTGATGGAACGAATGGTTTCTTCAATTTCATCTCTGCCGGTGCTGGCAAGAAAACCGAGCCTTCCCACATTAATACCTACAATAGGAATATTGGAATCGCGCACCAACGCCACTGTGTCGAGCAGGGTTCCGTCACCGCCAATACTTATCATGCATTCGGCAACATCGCGAATGTCTTCGTGCGATTGAAAAGTTTCGACTTCTTTCTGAAATTTTACTTTCTTCTTAATTAATTCAAAATATTCCAGATGCACCAAAGGTGCGAGTTCATATTTGAATAGCAAATCGAAAACTTCCTGAATAACAGAGATGTCTGATTTGTTGAATACCCTGCTGTAAATAGCAATTTTCATCAGATATTGAGATAATTCATCAGTGAATCAAAATGGTCTTTCAGGCGGTCGAAATATTCTTCCTGCTGATAAGAAGCGGCTATGGTGTATTCGAACCTTTCAAAAGTGGCAATGATATGACGCAGGTCTGAAACGTTGAGCTTCAGCGTTACTTCAATCTTGGTGCTTTCGGCATGTGTGCTCACATAGTTGCACAAAATGAAAGCATTATTTGATTCCACAATGCGCGCAATTTCAGAAAGTGAATAATCATTTTTATTCATCTCCAAAACAAGAATGCCCCCGGTTTCGCTCAGTCCGTTCAGTTTTCCAAATTCCTGAACAATAGTTTGCAAAGTAATTACTCCTACATAATTTTCATTTTTATCTATCACCGGTATTAGTGTAAGGTTGAGTTCGGTGGCAACCTTAATGATTTCGAATAAATGAACATTGTCTTTTACAAACGGTCGAAACAATGATAATTGGTGATTGCCTATTGGCTCGAACAAATCATTCATGTCGAGAATATCGTCTTCGCTGATGAGTCCTAAAAACTGCTCGTTGTTGACAATAGGCAAATGCGATACATTAAATTCCTGCATCCACGATATGGCATGCTCGCCCGTGTCTGATGTTTTCAGCAGGGGAATAATGCCTGATATTAATTGACGTGCTATCATGGTGCAGATGAAACGTTCAAACCATTCAAAAAGTTACCGAGTATGGCATTAAATTCTTCAGGCTTCTCCATCATTGCTGCATGACCACACTCATCAATCAAGTGCAGTTCTGCATTGGGCAGCAATTTTTGAAATTCCTCTCCTACAAATGCCGGTGTGATATTATCGTTTTTTCCCCACACTAAAAGCACGGGTATTTTTATTTCAGAAAGATATTCGCGCAGGTTGTGCCGAAGCGCAGACTTGGCTAACGACACCACGCGCAACACTTTTTCGCGATTGTTTACTATTTCATAAACTTCATCTACCAATTCTTTAGTAGCGGTTTGGGGGTTGTAGAAAGTGTATTCGGTTTTCTCTTTCACAAATTCGTAATTGCCTTTGTGCGGGTATGATTCGCCTAACGAATTTTCAAACAAACCCGAACTACCGGTGAGCACCATCGCTTTCACGCGCACCTGGTCTTTGAGGGCATACATCTGTGCAATATGTCCGCCTATAGAATTGCCCAACAGCACAATGTTATCATACTTTCGATATTCTATAAAAGCCTCAATATGCTCTTCCAAACCTTTTACGGTAGTATCAGGAACAGGCAGCGTGAATAAGGGCAACAAAGGAATAGAAACCTGCATTTTATGAGAAAAAGTATCAATCACCCGCTGAAAATTACTGAGCGCACCAAACAGTCCGTGCAGGATTAATAATGTTTGTCCTTTGCCCGCTTCGTAATATCTGAATCCGTTTTCTTCTTTTATCTGGTAATGCAAGGTTTATTCGAGGTTTGCTCAAAAATAGTCTTTTCCTTAAAATTCAAAAGCTATGAGTTGCCCACTATTCAACCATATTGCCAATCATGTAGGTTATTTTATCCGAAAAGAAAAAATGATTATCTTAGCCTAACGAACGTTAGGTTGTAAATATTCTCCCCCTTTGAAAAGGGGGAGTGCCCGAAGGGCGAGGGGGATTATAATAATGGCAGAAGTATTATT
>CAZFFP010000052.1:0-27175 GCA_964518215.1 uncultured Chitinophagaceae bacterium | reverse complement strand
CCGTAGTGATGATTAACGGGCTTACCGGTTCTATGAACGATTTTTTGATGAGTCCTATGATGCCGGAGCTGAAAAAGAAATATCGTGTTATTTGTATTGATAGACCCGGTTCGGGTTACTCTGCCATTGTAAACGAAAAGACGCTCACTCTTGATGACAAAAACAGAATCATCAAACAGCTCTTAGATAGGATGGAAGTGAATCAGCCCATTATTGTTGGGCATTCGCTGGGAGGTGCACTGGCAATCAATTTTGCGGTGCAGTTTCCCGAATATAAAGCAAAGTATTTATTGTTGGCTCCTGTGCTTTATCCCATAATGAAAATGTGGCTGCCCGTAATATTGCTGCTCAATATAAAATTCATTCGTCTGTTGCTGTTTCGATTGTTGCTAATTTTTCAAACCATATTTTTCAAGCAGTTGATTCGCAACGCTTTTCGACCCAATGCCGATTTGTTGCATCCGGTTTATGAAAAGCATACATCCGAACAGATTTCTTCGTGGTATCAGTTTCGGTATGAATTCACCAATCTGCTTTTTTTGAGAAAAACATTGAAGAAAAATTGTGTGCAATACAGACATATTCAGAATCCCATAAAAATTCTTGTAGGCAAAAACGATAAAATTATTCCTACATTAAAACAAAGTTTTCGGTTACAAAAAGAAAACAATCGTGTTGAGGTAAAAACTTTTTACAAAACCGGCCACATGATAAACTTTAAGCAATGGCGTGAAATTTTGAATGCAATTCAACAAATGAGCGAATGATTTTCACGCTCTAAAATATTGATTTACAAGCTACTGAATAATTATAAACATAGTTTATTTATTATATCTTTATGGTAGAAGAAATTTTCTCGCTTCTTTTCCTATATTTGTTTCGGTAGATATTTTTTACGACCAACTAAGACCAAAACCGTTATGATGAAATTCATCCCAACCAACTCAAGGGTGGCCGCTGCCCTTTTTTTCATTTCTTCTTTTTTATTTCTTAACAATCATTCTTTTGCCCAATGCGGTTACACTGCTGGCGGTTCAAATTTTTGGTGTAGCCCGGGCATTCCTGCTCCCACTACTGCAGGGCAGTCAGTTTCGTGCAATAATATGTATGCCGGAGAGATTGTACGTGTGCTCAATATGACCGCTGGTTGCACTTATAGAATTTCTACTTGTGGGGCGAGTTATGATACTCAGCTTACAATATATCCTCAAGGTGGAGGGGGTTCGTTAGGATATAATGATGATAATGGTCCGGCTTGTTCTGGCGTGCCAGCATCGTTAGATTTTATACCTTCTGTAAATGGCAACTATGATGTGAAACTCAATCAATACTTTTGTACCAGTAACACAACACTTACACCTGTTACTGTTACCTTGTTGAGTTGTCCCGTGGTTACCGGTCCATGCCCGCTTTCTGCACATTTGGAAGGAGGAACCAATTTGGTTCCTCCTTGCGGAACTCAAAATCAAACTCAACAAGGGTCAGGCACTTATTCGAGTTATAGTGTTGTAAATGGAGCACAATATGAATTTGAAACCTGCGCCTCGCCTTTCAATACGCAATTGACAGGTTATAATCCCTCGAATACTGTGGTTTTTTATAATGATGATAATGGACCTGTTTGTACTGGCGACAGAGCATCTGTTTTATGGAATTCAAATTTTTCCGGCACACTCAGAATAATGGTAAATAGATTTTCATGTTTAGGATTTAATGGCTCCGGAACGGGAAATTCTGCCATTTTGAGATATCGCCAGATAAATAATATTAATATTCAATCAACAAATTTCACATGTCCTAATCAGTCAATAGCACTTTCAGCAACACCTTCCGGTGGTACATGGAGTGGTGCCGGAGTAACCGGATCTGCTTTTCAGGCTGCAGTTGCCGGTGTTTATCCTGTAACTTATACTATTGGTCAATGTTCTAGTCAATATTCAATTACAGTAGGCACTAATTCTCAAACGCCCAGCGGCATCATTGCAAACCCATCATCGACTGTATGTTCCGGAACACAAGTAACGCTTTCTGTAAATGGTGGAACCCTAGGAAACAATGCTCAGTGGGCTTGGTATTCCGGAACTTGTGGAGGAACATTTTTAGGGAATGGCGGTTCCATTATAATTACTGCCAATCAAAACCAAACATATTTTGTAAGGGCAGAAGGTGGCTGTGGAACACCCACTCAATGTGCCTCTTTAACGATTACGGTTAATACTCCTTCTACTGCACCTACTACAGCCAATATTACACCTTCTACACCGGTATGCCCCGGCACTCAAATTTCGCTTTCTGTATCTGGCGGAACTTTAGGTACAGGAGCACAATATGTTTGGTACACCAGTAGTTGTGGGGGTGTTTTTCTAGGAAATGGTCCTCTGCTTAATATTCCCGCTCCTGCTTCTCCTACAATATATTATGTTAGAGCAGAAGGTGCTTGCGGAAACACGGCATGCGCCAGTGTTCAGTTCATACCTCAGGCATCTTCCACGGCTCCCTCTGGAGTTTTTGCCAGCAGCACCGATATATGTGCCGGAGCACCTTTAACATTAAATGTTGTTGGCGGTTCTCTTGGCATTGGTGCTCAATGGGTTTGGTATTCAGGACCTTCTTGTTGTACTGTTCCTATTGGAACCGGCACCTCCATTTCACCTTCACCTACTCAAACCATTAATTATTATGTAAGAGCTGAAGGCGGTTGCGGTAATACATCTACTGCGCAAACGACTATTACTGTCAGGCCGACAACAACTTTACCCAACAGTATTCTTGCCACCCGCGATACTATTTGTACCGGCTCGCAGGTTACTTTGAGTTTAAATGGAGGTTCGCTTGGCTATAACGCTCAATGGGAATGGTATTCGGGTGCCTGCCCACCCAATTCAGGCGCAACATTTATTACAGTTAATACTACCGGTCAGTTGATAGTACAATTAACCGCTACAACAACATTTTATTTGCGTGCAGTGGGCGATTGCGAACCTTCAGGAACCGCTTGTGTGTCGAAAACAATTTTTGTGAGTGGCGGTGTAGGCGTGACCATTACTAAAACAGATGTAAGCTGCTTTGGCGGCTCAGATGGAACTGCCACAGCAAATCCTCAAGGAGGTTTAGCTCCATTCACATATTTGTGGAGCAATAGCCAAACTACACAAACCGCTACAGGATTGTCTCCGGGAAGTTGGTCGGTAACCGTAACCGATGCCGGTGGCTGCTCTGTTCCAGGTTCTACCAATATTCAGCAACCGGCTCCTTTGCAGATTTCGAATATTCAAAAAACCGATGTGCAATGTGGGGGCGATAGTTCAGGTTCAATTACCATTACTGCCATTGGTGGTGTAAGTCCTTATGAATATTCTGCCGATGGAGGAACTATCTATCAAACTTCCAATGTCATTACCAATCTTTCTGCGGGAACTTATAATGTGGCTGTAAAAGATGCCAACGGCTGTGAAACTTTTTCTCCTACTTCAACAATAATTAACGAACCACCTGTTTTATCAGTTTCCGCCTCAACTACCGATGCCAGTTGTGTTGGTGTAAATGATGGAACCATTACTGCATCAGCCTCGGGCGGCACCGGAAGTATTCAATACTCTATTAACGGTAGTCCTTTCCAACCTGCAGGATTTTTCTCGGGTCTTTCGGGCGGAGTGTATGTGGTTTTGGTGCAAGACCAAATTGGCTGTCAGGCAACAGATACTGTTACAATAGATAACAGTTCAACAATTGTTTTAACTGTTCATACAGTAATAGATGTGTTGTGTGCCGGAACCAATACCGGAGGTTTTGAAGCAAATGCCACAGGCGGTATTGGTCCATATAATTATACTGTTAATGGATTTACTTATCAGCAAAGCGGAGTGTTTTCTAATCTTTCTGCGGGAACTTACCAGCTTTTGGTAGTGGATGCTGCCGGATGTCAAGCAAGTGCAACAATTGACATTGATCAGCCAACATTATTGACTGCTTCAATAAGCAGTGTTATTAATATCGGCTGCTTTGGTCAATCGGATGGAGAAATAGAGATCAATGTGAATGGCGGCACTACTCCTTATGGATTTTTATGGAGCAATGGCGCTACTACTCAAAACCTTTCGGGTGTTGCGGGTGGAAGTTATACTGTAACTGTAACTGATGACAGAGGCTGCACCGTAACTACAGGTACGGTAATCACCGAATCGCCTGAGTTGTTTGTGAATTTGGCAAGCATAGAAGATGTTACTTGTGCAGGGCGTAGTAATGGGAAAATTGATATTACCGTTCTTGGCGGTAAACCTCAATATACTTTTACCTGGTCGAACGGAGCCACTACCGAAGATTTGATCAATGTTATTGCAGGCACTTATGAGGTTACTGTAGTTGATGCCAATGGTTGTTCTATTGTGAGAAGCTACGATATTGATGAGCCTGCGGCATTAAGTTTGAATGCCAACACCACCGCACCCGATTGTAATGCTACCGCCACCGGAAGTATTTCGCTGAATGTTTCGGGAGGCACATTACCTTATACTTATTTGTGGTCAAATTTTTCAACCACATCATCGGTTTCAGGTTTGTCTTCAGGAACTTATGTTGTGATTGTTACCGATGGAAACGGATGCACCATTTCCGATTCATATACCCTTGTTGACCCTACAGGTGTAAATGTAACCGTAAACATAGTTGATGCTTCCTGCAATGGTTCTACTAATGGAAGTATTACGCTTTCGGTAAGTGGCGGCACTCCGGGATATGACATTATATGGAGCACAGGAGCTACCACTCAAAATATATCATCACTTGCAGCAGGTTCGTATTCTGTTACGGTTGAAGACCAGAACGGGTGCAGTTTCGTAGGAACCTACAATATTGGAGAACCATCTGCCATCACTGTTACATCTAATGTTGTTAATGCCAATTGCACCGGAAGTGTGAGAGGCAGTATTGATATTACCGTAACAGGCGGCACTCCCGGATATACTTATTCATGGAGCAATGGCGCTGCTACTCAGGATATTGCCAATCTTTTAGCCGGAACATACACCGTTACCATTACCGACAATGCGGGATGCTCCGCTTCATTCTCATTTGGTGTGAGCCAAACGAATGGTTTGGCAGTAACAGGAACTGCCACTAATATTTCGTGCAACGGCTCTAATAATGGAAGTGTGGTAACAATTGTTACAGGTGCTACTTTACCTGTAAGCTACGCATGGAGCAATGGAGCAACCACTCCTAATATTTTCAACCTTTCTGCAGGAACATATAATGTTACCGTTACCGATGCGCAGGGTTGCATTGCGGTGGAAACATTTACCATCACTCAACCAAATGCCATCAATATTGCATTGCTGAATATTACCGATGCCAATTGTGCTTTAATGCAAACAGGAAGCATCAGCGTGAATGTAACAGGTGGCACAGGCACTTTGAGCTATTCATGGAGCAATGGAGCTACTACTCAAAACATCAGTAACCTTTCGGGTGGCACATATATTTTGGTAGTTACCGATGCCAACGGATGTTCGGCTACTTCTACTTATAATGTGGATGACCCCTCTGCACCAAGCGCTTCTGTAACTGTTATAACTAATGTTTCGTGCAGTGGCGCTGCTAATGGTGCGGTTACGGTTTCTGTAAGCGGAGGAAATCCGGGCTATAGTTTTGCCTGGAGCAATGGCGCTACTACTCAAAATATCAGTGGGCTATCTGCCGGAGTGTATAACCTAACTATAACCGACCAAAATAACTGCACCTATCAATTGGGTATTTTAATAAACGAACCCAATGCCATTGTCATCAACTTTAATGTCGTGGATGGCACTTGTCAGGGTGGCTTGGGAAGTGTGAGTGCTGTAGTTTCCGGTGGGGCAGGAGGGTATAGTTATGCATGGTCTAACGGACCAACTACTGCACACAATCCCGGTCTTTCGGCAGGAACTTATACCGTTACGGTTACAGATGCCAATAATTGCACTGCGGAAGCATCGGCTAATGTGAGTCAGGCAGGAACGCTTGATATAACTGCGAGTGTAGCAAATGTTGCTTGTAACGGAAACAATACCGGCTCTGTTCAAACTATAGTAACCGGAGGCACTGCTCCGTTTACTTATTCTTGGAACAATGGCGCTTCTTCTAAAGATTTATTTTTAGTAGCTGCCGGAACATACACCGTAACGGTAACTGATGCTGACGGATGTATCAGAGTGCGCTCATTCACAGTTAATCAGGCTTCTGCTATTTCCATTTCCGCAGCAAATATTCAAGCGGCTGATTGTGCCAATACTATTTTAGGAAGTATTGATATAAATGTAAGCGGTGGCACACCTGCTTATGCTTATTTGTGGTCGAATTTTGAAACCACTCAAAACGTAAGCAACCTGATTGCCGGAAATTACATTGTGGTAGTTACCGATGCGAATGGTTGTTCCGCTTCGCAAAGTTTCTTGGTAGATGATTTGTCTACCAATCTTTCTGCGAATGTGTTGAAAGGAAATATATCCTGCTTTGGAGCTAATGACGGAAATGTAACCGTCAACGGAACCGGTGGTGCCGGTGGTTATACTTATCTCTGGAATACCGGGGCTACTACTCAGTCTTTATCAGGATTGACTGCCGGATTATATTCGGTAACCCTTGAAGATGCTTCCGGATGTCAATATCAGGCAGGCGTATTGATTGATGAACCCGATGCATTGATAGTATCTCTGGCTGTTACCGATGGCGACTGTTCGGGCGCTACCGGAAGTATTGATGCGAGTGTTTCAGGCGGAACAGGTCCTTATCAATATGTATGGTCGCACGGACCGACCACACAAGATGTGGTGGGTCTTTCTGCCGGAACATATACTATTACTGTTGCCGATGTTAACTCCTGCACATTTGAAGCAACTGCCAATGTGAGCCAAGCCGGAAATTTGGATGTGTTGGCAGCAGTTGATGATGCTACTTGTAATGGGTTGAATACCGGAAGAATTACCACTACCGTCATTAATGGAACACTTCCATATACTTTTGAATGGAGCAATGGCGCATTCACTCCAAACCTGAATAGTGTGGGTGCCGGAACATATACGGTTACCGTTACCGATGCGAATGGTTGCGTAAGAGTTCGTTCGTTTACTGTTGGGGAGCCTTTTGAAATTCAGGCTGTTGCCAATAATATCACCGATGCAGATTGCATAGGAGGCACTTTCGGAAGTATAGATATTTCTGTAAGTGGCGGAGCGGGCAACTACACCTACTTGTGGTCTAACTTTTCTACTACACAAGACATCAATAATCTTATTGCCGGAAATTACACGGTGATTGTAACCGACATCAACGGATGTTCCACTGCTGCTTCGTTCACCGTGAATGATGTTTCGAATAATATTTCCGTTGCCGAAACTGTAACGGATGTTACTTGTGGTGGAGCCAATGATGGCGCTATTTCAATTGTTGTTTCAGGCGGCACACAACCCTATTCATATTCATGGTCGAATGGCGGAGGAAATGTGGTGAGCATTTCAGGTTTGAGTGGCGGACTGTATGCTGTTACCATAACCGATGGAGCCGGATGTAGCTTTACCGATTCATACATTGTGGATGAACCGGATGCCTTGCAACTATCGGCACAAATAACCAATGTTACCTGCAATGGAAGTTCTACCGGAGTAATTGACCTGGTTGTGAGCGGAGGCACTGCGCCTTACAATTACATCTGGTCCATCGGAGCTACTTCGCAGGATTTAATAAATGTATTTGCCGGAGCTTATTCAGTTACCGTAACCGATGATAACGGATGCAGTGCACTTGCTTCGGTGAGTGTGGCTCAACCTGCAACACTCAACATCAATGCTACTGTGGTGAATCCCGGTTGTAATGGTGCGGTAAGCGGAAGCATTCAGTTGAATGTAAGCGGAGGCACAGTGCCTTATACCTACAACTGGGATAATGGCGCTACAACTTCAAGTATTTCAGGTTTAGCTATCGGAAGCTATCAAGTAACTGTTACTGATGCCAATAACTGCACGGCAGTTCAGGCGTTCACTATTTCTCAACCTACACCTTTGGCAGTAACCGGAACTTCAACCGATGCCGATTGTGCTTTGGGAATATTAGGTAGCGTTGACATTACTGTTAGCGGAGGCACACTTCCATATATATACAACTGGAACAACGGAGCCACCACACAAGACATCAGCGGATTATTTGCAGGAACTTATGTTGTAACTGTTACCGATGGAAGCAATTGCTTTGAAACTGCTTCATTCACCGTGGTGGATTTGAGCAATAATATTTCTGTGAGCGAAACCATTACCGATGCCTCTTGCCCCAGTGCTGCCGATGGCGCTATTGATGTTATCGTTTCAGGCGGAACTGCTCCATATACATACACTTGGAATACAGGAGCCACTACCGCAGATATTTCGGGCTTGACTTCAGGTAATTATTCAGTAACCATTTTGGATGATGCCGGTTGCGGATTCTTTGCCGGATATTTTGTGGATGAACCCGATGCCATTGACATAACAGGAACTGTGGTGGACGGCACTTGCGCAGGCGGATCAGGCTCTGTTACTTTAGCTGTTTCGGGAGGCTTAGGAGGTCCTTATGGATTCAGTTGGTCTAATGGTTCGAGCAATCAAAATCTACCTTCGGTGTTTGCCGGAACATATACTGTTACTGTAACCGATGGCGGAGGATGTACGGCTTCAGCATCTTTTAATGTAAGTCAGGCGGGTGATTTGGATGTAGTGGCAGCTATCAATAATGTTTCCTGTAACGGAAGTGTTAACGGAAGTATTTTTACCACCATCATTGCCGGACTGCCGCCTTACTCTTATGCGTGGAACAATGGTGCTATCTCCGGTGATTTGGTGAATTTGGCTCTTGGCACATACACGGTTTCTGTAACCGATGCACAAGGTTGTATCAGAGTTTCTTCATTTGATATTACTCAGCCTGCACCGGTGCAAATTGTTTCAGGTTTGGTAACCAATGTTGCTTGTTATGGAGCATCTACCGGAAGTATTGATATTGTTGTTTCGGGAGGTTCCGGGGTTTATACTTACTTGTGGTCCACTTTTGAAAATTCACAAAATATTTCCGGAAAAGCAGCCGGAACTTATAGTGTAATTGTTACCGATAATAACGGATGTTCTACTTCGGCTACCTATACTATTACGCAACCTTCGCAAATTTCTGCAACGGCTTCCATTACTAATGTTTCCTGCTTTGGTGAAACTGATGGCGAAATCAGTGTAACCGTTAGCGGAGGCACACCGCCTTATACCTACAATTGGGATAATGGCGAAACCACAGCCATTATCAGCGGTCTTTCCGCAGGAACATTTAACCTTACAGTTACAGATGCCAATAGCTGCGAAGAAGATTTCAGCTATACTGTAACAGAACCTGCACAAATTATTTTAAATGCAACGATTACTAATGCCACTTGCTTTGGTTTTAGTAATGGCAGCATTGACCTTTCAGTAAGTGGTGGCACATCGCCTTATACTTATAATTGGAATAATGGCGCAACCACTCAGGATATTTCCGGTTTAATAGCAGGCACTTATATTGTTACTGTTACTGATGATAACGGATGCACCGAAACGGGGAGTTTTGTAGTGGGCGAGCCTTCTGAAATTATCGTTATTGAAAACATTACTAATGTTTCCTGTTTTGGCGAGTCGAATGGTTCTATTACTCTTGCCGTAGGTGGAGGCACTCCATTCTTCAGCTACAGTTGGAGCAATGGACTTTCAACACGTGATGTATTCAACCTGACAGCAGGAAATTATTCAGTAACCGTAAGAGATGCCAATAGCTGTGAGGTAGTCAGAAACTTCACTGTTACACAACCTGCTCCATTAGTTGCCACAGCCGCAATCACCAATGCTTCTTGTTTCGGATTGAGCGATGGCGCTATTGACATTACTGTTGCCGGTGGAATTCCGAATTATACTTTTGCATGGAGCAACGGAGCAACTACCGAAGACCTCAGCGGACTTTCGGCAGGAACGTATATTCTCACAGTTACCGATGCCAACAACTGTAGGTTTGTTGGTGTGTATGTGGTATCTGAGCCTGCCTTGTTGATATTGAATGCAACAGTTACCAATGTGAGTTGCTTCGGTGGAAATGATGGCGCTATTGATATTACAATGTCTGGAGGAACTGCTCCTTATGGTTATAATTGGGCTGATGGTTCTACCGATGAAGACAGAACAGGGCTGACTCTTGGTTCTTACACCGTTACTGTTTCCGATGCTAACGGATGTTCAGTAGTTGAAACAATAAATGTAAATGAACCTACCGAACTGTTGGTTACGGCTACCGTTCAGCATATATCGTGCTTTGGCGCTACCGATGGATTTGTTGATTTGAACGTGAGTGGCGGCACACCTTCATACACTTTCAATTGGTCGAATGCTGCAACTACAGAAGATATTTATAATCTGGATGAAGGCACTTATAACGTTACTGTAACAGATGCCAATGGCTGCACATTTACAGGCATCTATACCATTACAGAGCCAACAGCTTTAGTGTTAACCTACACATCTGTTAATGTTACTTGTTTTGGTGGCAGCGATGGTGAAATCGACATCACTGTTACAGGCGGCACGTCTCCCTATACTTATGAATGGAGTAATCGCGAAACTACCGAAGACCTCACCGGAACTCAGGCGGGAACCTACACTGTTACCGTAACTGATGCTAACGGCTGCACGATTACTGAAACCATTACTATTACAGAGCCTGACCAGATAATTGCCAACGCGTTGGTGTCTGATGTCTCTTGTTCCGGTGGTAATGATGGTCAAATACTGGTTATCATAAGCGGTGGTGTTCAGCCATATACTTACAATTGGTCTAATGGTGCTACAACTGCTGATATTTTTGCATTGGAAGCTGATATATACACGCTGACTGTAATAGATGCGAATCTTTGCGGTGTTCAGTTTATATACACCATTAATCAACCGGACTCTATAGTTATTACCCCTCAAATTACCGATGTGTTGTGTTATGGAAATACTGACGGAGAGATTACTGTAAATATAACAGGAGGAGTCTTATTATATACTTACAATTGGTCATCAGGGGGAACAACAAATACTATTTCAGGTGTAGGAGCCGGAGTATATACAGTTACCGTAACAGACCTGAACAACTGTCAGAAAATTGATTCATTCACGATTTCGCAGCCCGATTCCATCAGTTCGCTTTTGGTTCCGGTTTCGGCAAGTTGTAGCGGATACACTGATGGCTCTATTGACCTCACGGTATCGGGCGGTGTTGGTCCCTACAATTTCTTCTGGTCAACTTTTGAATTTACTGAAGATATCGGCAATCTACCTGGAGGCAGATATGTAGTGCTGATTACCGATGCCAATGGATGTTTGAAAATTGACAGCGTGATTGTGGATGTTCCTGATCCACTTGAAATAATAGCCATTCCTAAAGGTGCGGGATGCGGAACTGATGCCAATGGTGAAATTGGAGTGTCGGTATTTGGAGGCACACCTCCATATTCTTTTGCATGGAATACAGGTGATACCACTCAAAACCTTACAAATCTTCCTGCCGGTCAATACTCTGTTACAGTTACCGATACCAATAGTTGCTTTGTTTCCAGAACCATTACCGTATCATCGCTTCCTAAGCCAATTGCAGAATTTAGTTTTGATAATGTATGTTTTGGTAATGCTGCCCTGTTTATTAATAATTCACAGATTCCTTCAGGTACGATGACTTATCGTTGGGATTTCGGAAACAATTCTACTTCTACCAATATTAATCCCGCGGTGTTGTATGGTTCTGCCGGAACTTATAATGTAACATTGATTGCCGAATCTGACAGAGGTTGTTTGGATTCTATCACTAAAGCGATAGCTGTTTATGAATTGCCCGAATCGGAAATTACCATAGGTGGCATCGAACCCGGAGAGTGTGTTACAGATACCGCTTTCCTTTCGGTTCCTTTTGATGAAGATAATATCTATCTCTGGTCCACCGGTGAATCATCGAACGAAATCATCAGCGTTCAATCAGGAAATTTCAGAGTAACGGTTACCAATGAATTTGGTTGCGTTTCGATAAATGCAGTAGAAGTGTATATTCTCAATCGGGCGAATGTTTCCATTAGTAACGATACTACTATCAGCCTCGGTTTCTCTGTAATGCTTGAAGCCACCGGAGGTTTCAGTTATGAATGGAGTCCTGCCGAATCGTTGGATAATCCGTTTGCTTCCAATCCATTTGCCAATCCTGAAGTAAATACCACTTATACGGTTGTGATTTCAGATATTAATGGTTGTTCCATTACCAGAAGTGTAACGGTATCAGTTTTGGAAGACTTCAATTTGGGAGTACCTAACCTGTTTTCGCCCAATGGCGATGGCATTAATGATGTTTGGGCAATATTCAATGTTGAAACTTATCCTAAAACTTCAGTCATCATTTTCAATCGCTGGGGTAATAAGGTTTGGGAAACTGATGATTACCAAAACAACTGGGACGGAACAGCGAAGAACGGAAAAGAATTGCCGGATGGAACCTATTTCTACATTATTACTGTAGGCGGCTCCGACAAGCAGTTTAAAGGCGATATTAATATTCTTCGTTAACCACTGAAATGAAAACAATCGTGAACCAACTTAAACTAAACATAATGAAGCGTATCCTCTTAGCTTTAGTCATCGCAACAGGAATTTTAGCAGATACATCTGCTCAGCAAATTCCGCTTTATTCGCAATATTACCTCAACCCGTTTGTGTATAATCCAGCACGCACAGGCGACAGAGGTAATCTTCATGCCAATCTGATTTATCGTGCTCAATGGACCGCCATTCAGGGAGCGCCCGAAACTTATGCCGCCACTCTTGATGGCGCCATTCAGGACCAGAAAGCAGGCTTTGGCGCTCTGTTTTATAATGATAATATCAGTGTGTTCAGACGCTTTGGCGGCTACTTGTCTTATGCCTACCACATCAAAATCAACGAAGATCATAAATTGAGTCTTGGCTTATCTGCCGGTATCATGCAAACTACGGTGGACCAGGCAGCCGTGAGAACCGGAGAGCCGAACGACCCTGTTTTAGGCGACCTTTCGCGCGGAGTTGGTTTTGATGCTTCGGCAGGTATCAACTATAAGTTTAAAGGTTTGAATCTTGGTTTTGCTATTCCGCAATTGTTTCAAACAAATTTGAATTATCTCAACAATAAAGACATTCCAATCAATTACCAGTTGTCTCGTCATTACCTTTTGAATGCTTCTTATAATATCGAAATCAATGACGGAAAATTTTATGTTGAACCATTAGCATTTATGAGAGTGAGTGGTGGCGGACAATTTCAATTCGATATAGGCGCTAAAGTGCAATACAAAAATTTGGTTTGGTTAGGATTGATGTATCGCTATGGATATGCTTTCACTCCCGGAGTTGGGTTTAATGTTCATGATAAGTTGACTTTAGGTTACTCTTACGATTTTGCCTTGAACGATTTGAGCAGCAGAGCCGGACAAACCCATGAAGCATTTCTTGGAATAAAATTTGGCAGAAGCGAAGACAAAGGCATCATTGAAACTTTGAAACGCTTAGAGGAAAAGCAAATGATTATGGATCATAAGCTCGATAAAGTAGTGGATGAAAACGAAGGACTGAAAGGTAAAAATGAAGAATTGCAAAAAACCGTTCAGCAAAAAGATGAAGAAATCGCTAAACTGAAAGAAGAAATGGAGAAGAAACTGAAAGAGTTTCAGGAGAGTATGGCAAAACAAGACCCTCCGGTTAAAGTTGATTTGCCCAAGAACACCGTATATCAAGGCAGTAAAGAAGATTTGGAATTTTTAGATGGTGACCCGGGTTCCGGATATTTCATGGTGGTAGCAGCTACCAAAACGGAAAAAGGTGCACGCTTAGAGCAGGAAAATTTCAAAAAGAAAGGACACCAAGTTGGAATAGTACTGAACAAAAGACGTTCATGGTATTATCTATACTTGTCGAAAGAGGGTGATTTTGAACAAGGTATAAAAGAACTTTATGAACTGCGCAAACAATCAGAGTTTAAAGATGCGTGGATTCATATTTATAAGTGATAATTAAGACCAATCATATTTTTAAAAAGCGGGAATTCATTTCCCGCTTTTTTATTGCCATTACAATAAAAAATTGGCTGAAATATATACTGAACAAAGGATACAGAGTATCATTAAGTTGAATAAACTCTAAACAATACTTTAATTGTTGGATATACCCTTAGGTTTGATATGATTAAACAAACAGCTAAATCAAAACTGAATGATTATCCGGTATTCATTTTCGTCTTAACTGATAGTTAACAATTTAAAAGTCGTTAAATCTAAAATCTCAATCCATTTACCGAAATTTGCCCACAATCGCAATGTAGCCTGAGGCTGATTGTTGAAGGCTTAGGGCTGAAAGCTTTGAAATTTGTTTCGTTTCAATGCGATTTGTCGCTTTGGCAATGGGTTCAAAAACATCAGCCTTATAATTATTTTAGCAAGAAAAAATACTGAATGGAATTTCAGCACACGATTAAAAAAGAAGTAAGTATTTCGGGCACCGGATTGCATACCGGCAAAGAAGTTACCCTCACATTCAAACCCGCACCATCCAATCACGGCTTTAAGTTTAAGCGCATAGACCTGCCCGGACAACCAGTAGTGGTTGCCGATGTGGACAATGTAGTAGATGTGTCGCGCGGAACTACCATTCAACAGGGAGAAGCGGTGGTGAATACTGTAGAGCATGTGTTGGCAGCCCTCACCGGTTTGAATATTGACAACTGCCTCATGGAATTAGACAATATCGAAACGCCTATTCTCAACGGCAGTTCAGAAGGATTTTTAGAAGTCTTGCAAAAGGCAGGAGTTGAAAAACAGGATGCCGAGCGACAGTATATAGAAATAGATGAAATTATTCAGTATCAGGACGAAGCCAACCGCGTGGAGCTCACCGCGCTGCCATCGAAAGATTATAAGTTGCGCGTAATGATAGATTATAACTCGCCCGTATTGGGATTGCAACATGCTTCACTCGACCGCATTGAAGATTTCGGAGAACAGATTGCCCGCTCGCGCACCTTTTGTTTTTTGCACGAATTGGAAATGCTGCTCGAACACAACCTCATAAAAGGGGGCGACCTCAACAACGCCATCGTGGTGGTGGATAAAGTAATTGACGATAAAGAAAGAGTCCGCCTTTCAAAAATTTTCAACAAACCCGATGTGCAGGTGAAAGAAGAAGGTATTTTGAATAATGTAGAACTCATTTACCCCAACGAGCCTGCTCGCCACAAACTGTTGGATGTAATTGGCGATTTGGCTTTAGTAGGGAAACCCATAAAAGCAAAAATTATTGCTTCGCGTCCGGGACACAGAGCCAATGTAGAATTTGCCAAAAAAATCAAGAAATATATCAAAGAAAATAAAGGCAGAGAAGCTGCACCTAAATACGACCCGAATCTGCCCCCGGTTTATGACATTACTCAAATAGATAAGGTGCTTCCCCACAGGTATCCTTTTCTGTTAGTAGATAAAATCATCGAACTCAACGACAATTATGTAGTGGGAATAAAAAACGTTACGTTCAACGAGCATTTCTTTCAGGGGCACTTTCCCGGAAACCCCATCATGCCGGGCGTTTTGATTTTGGAAGCATTGGCACAAACAGGTGGTATTTTAGCCATGAAAACTTTCCCCGACCCCGAAAACTACGATACGTATTTTCTGAAAATAGACCAGGCAAAATTCAAACACATGGTAGTGCCGGGCGACACGCTCATTATGAAATTAGAGTTGATTGCGCCCATTCGCAGAGGTTTGGTAGAAATGAAAGCCACTGCTTTTGTAGGCAATAAAGTTGCTGCCGAAGCATTGTTGTTGGCACGTATTCAAAAAAGACAAGACAAATGAATCAACCGCTGAGCTATGTGCATCCGCAGGCAAAAATTGCCGACAATGTGGTGATAGAACCTTTCGTAACCATCAATAAAGATGTAGAAATTGGTGAGGGCACCTGGATTGGTCCCAATGTGGTGATAATGCCCGGTGCGCGTATCGGCAAAGGCTGCAAAATTTTTCCGGGCGCGGTGATTTCCGCTATTCCGCAGGATTTGAAATTTAAAGATGAAAAATCAATAGTGCGCATTGGCGATAACGTAGTGATTCGAGAATATGTAACCATTAATCGCGGCACCGCAGCCAATCGGGAAACTACTATTGGCGACAATACACTGCTCATGGCAAACGTGCATATCGCGCACGATTGTGTGGTAGGCAAAAATTGTGTGCTGGCAAACTACACCGGATTGGCAGGACATATCGAAATTGGCGACTATGCCGTTTTGGGCGGCATGGTGGCAGTGCAGCAGTTTATCAAAATTGGTGCGCACAGTTTCATCGCGGGCAACACGGGTGTGCGCAAAGATGTGCCACCTTTTGTTAAAGCTGCCCGCGAGCCGATTACTTATGTGGGAGTAAACTCTGTAGGCTTGCGCAGGCGTGGTTTTTCGCAGGAAAAAATCAATCACATACTCGATATCTACAGAATTCTGTTTGTCAAATTCTCCAATATTTCGATGGCGTTAGACAAAATAGAAACTGAAATTCCCGCCTCCGATGAGCGCGATGAAATTGTAAGCTTTGTCCGCAATTCGGTGCGCGGCATCATGAAAGGATTCAGCCAACGCAATGACAGTTACGCTTCATAACATAGGCAAGCGGTTCAACCGCGATTGGATTTTTCGAAATGTCAATTTGACTTTTGAAGCAGGAAACAAATACGCCATTTTAGGACCTAATGGCTCGGGCAAAAGCACTTTGCTGCAAATCATTGCAGGCAATCTAACTTTTTCAGAAGGAACCATTGATTGCGCTGTGAATGATGATGAGTTTTATCGTCATGTTTCGATTTGTGCGCCTTATCTGCAATTAATCGAAGAAATGACTTTGGAAGAACAAATTATTTTTCACTCACGCTTCAAATCTTTTTATGAAAATTTTTCTGCCGGAAAAATTATTGAACTGCTGCAATTGCAACATGCCACACAAAAGCAAATCAAACATTTTTCTTCGGGCATGAAACAAAGAGTGAAGTTAGGTTTGGCTTTGTTTTCAAATACATCGCTTTGCATACTTGATGAGCCGCTCACCAACCTTGATGCCGCGGGTAAAAACTGGTATGACGAAATGCTTCAAAATTTTTCAGCCCATCGCATTATCATTATCGGCTCCAACCGGACAGATGAATACGAAGTCGCCAACCATACGTTGATGATTTCGGAGTTTAAGTAGAGTTAGCATTAAGCCTTTAGCTATTAGCCGTTAGGATTTAGTAGGCAGTAGGCAGTTTTTTTTAAAAAAAACTTTGCGACTTCGCGCCTTTGCGTGGAATATTCTGCTTTGTTATATTTTTATCTGAAAATAACCCGAACCATGAATCAATTTGAACCCGAAGAAGAAAAAGAATTTGAACCCGAAGGCTCGAAAACTTCTCTGAAATATCGCATCTACGAAGTTATTTTCAAAGCCGATACACCCGCAGGTAAATGGTTCGATATTGGTTTAATCATCTGCATTATACTCAGCACACTGACGGTGGTACTCGAAAGTCTTCAGTTTATCAAAGAAGAATACGGTATTTATTTCAGATTAGTGGAATGGATAATAACTATACTTTTTACTGTAGAATATGTGCTGAGAATTTATTCCATAAAACGCCCTAAGACCTATATTTTCAGTTTTTACGGCATCATAGATTTGCTGGCAATACTACCCACCTATATGAGTTTAATTTTAGTCGGAAGCCAGTATATGGTAACAGTGAGAGTGCTGCGTATTCTGAGAATATTCCGTGTGCTTAAACTCAATCGTTATCTCTCCGAATCGCGGTTTTTAATTCGCGCACTGAAAGAGAGTCGCATTAAAGTAACATTGTTCATTACTGTGGTGTTTTCTGCGGTTCTTATTCTTGGCTCCGTAATGCACTTTCTCGAAGGCGACATCAACGAAGGGTTCAACAATATTCCTCACAGCATCTATTGGGCAATTGTTACGCTCACTACTGTGGGCTATGGCGATGTAGTGCCTGTTACTGCTATAGGTAAAATACTGGCATCTATGCTGATGTTGCTCGGCTATGCAATTATTGCCGTTCCCACAGGCATTGTTACTTCAGAAATGATAAAAGGAAAAAATGAAGAAACCTCCGAAAGAGAGCAATTGCAACAAACTCAGATAGAAAAAAAATGTCTGCATTGCAGTTTAAACCGCCATCAAATGGATGCTATTTATTGTAGGCGTTGCGGAACTATGATTTAATTTTTGTCATGAAACATATTTTTGGAGTTGTTGGGTTGCTATGCGCATTAATTACAGTTAGAGCGCAACCAAACGATTTTATTCTGTCAGAAAGTGAGCGACAAGAAATTATTGAACAATTAAAAGCTGAAATTACCGACTCACTGAAAGCGGAGAAACAACAGCAACGAACTGCTTTTAAAAAAGCATTCGGAGTGTCGGGCTATGCTGAAGTGTATTACAGTTTCGATTTGTCTAATCCCAAAAATCATCAGCGACAGCCGTTTTTGTATTCGCACAATCGGCACAATGAAGTGAATCTTAATTTCGGATTAATTCAATTACAGTTGAATCATTCAAAAGTGAGAGGAAATATAGCGCTGATGGCAGGCACATACAGCAACGAAAATCTTGCACACGAACCACGCACGCTCAGAAATATTTTCGAAGCCAACATGGGTGTTAAAATTTCTTCACGAAAAAACTTGTGGCTCGATGCAGGAATTTTTTCCTCTCATATAGGTTTCGAAAGCGCCATAGGAGCCGATTGCTGGAACCTCACCCGAAGCATGCTTGCGGATAATTCCCCCTATTATGAAAGTGGTGCGAAAGTTTCCTATACATCCGATAATGAAAAATGGTTGCTGAGCGGATTGATTCTTAACGGATGGCAAAGAATACAAAGACTGCCCGGAAATCAACTGCCGGCATTCGGTCATCAGATTACCTTCACTGCTTCAGATAAGTTCTTGCTCAACAGCAGTTCGTTCATCGGAAACGATTTTCCTGAAAGCGAAAGAAGAATGCGCTACTTTCACAACCTATATGCGCAGATGCAATGGCACAAAAAAATCGGCTGTATTGTAGGATTCGATATTGGCGCACAACAAACACACAAGCATAGTAAAGTTTACGATGTATGGTTTTCTCCGGTGTTGATAATGCGCTATACGCCCACCTTAAAATCTGCACTTTCGTTCAGAGCAGAATATTACAGCGATGATACAGGAGTTATTATAGCAGTCAACAGTCCGAATGGTTTTCAAACTTTCGGCTATTCGTTCAATTTCGATTATTCGATTCTTGAAAATTTAATGTGGCGTATTGAGGGCAGAACTTTTGTAAGTAAAGACGAAATTTTTATGCTGAAAGAAATGCCTTCCCGATTCAACTATTTCTTGACTACTGCATTTGCCTTGAGTTTTTAGAACAAATTATACTTCAGGTTCTTTGTTGTGAGTTCGTTATTTGTATTAAATTGAAAATTAGTTTTCCCCTCATGTTGTAGAAAATGTTGCGCGTTATTGTGCTTTTTTCCTACACGTTTTTTTCATTCAAATACTTATCCACTCCGAACTTTTTGTATGCAGTTGAGTGTAATGATTAATTTTATGCAAGACTAAAATCTATTGTCGCGTATGAATGGTATCATGGAATGGTTATCAGTAGTATCTAACAATCCCTTTTATGAATTTGCAATCATTCTGTTTTTGGCTGCTGTGTTGGGAGGTTTGGGGCAATTGCTTCGCCAGCCACTCATTGTTACTTTTATTGCATTGGGAATTGTTGTAGGTCCTTCTGTATTAGATATTGTTCAATCTAAAGAAAATATTCACCTGCTGGCAGATATAGGCATAGCCATTCTACTTTTTATAGTTGGACTAAAACTCGATTTGCGCCTCATAAAATCTACCGGAAAAATTGCTTTGCTTACCGGCTTGGGGCAGGTTCTTTTTACTTCGGTTATCGGATACTTTATAGGCGTGGCATTGGGATTTTCATCGCTGCACAGTTTTTACATAGCAGTGGCTCTTACTTTTTCGAGCACCATTATTATTGTAAAACTGCTTTCAGATAAAAAAGAAATTGATTCGCTGCACGGGCAAATAGCCATAGGCTTTCTAATTGTGCAGGACATTGTGGTAATACTTGTAATGATAGTGCTTTCGGCAATGGGAAAAACAGAAGATACCACTATGCTTCAAGATGTAATTGCAACTATTATATCAAGTGTCCTACTCATATTGGTTACACTCGGGGTAATGAAATGGGTGATTCCGGCATTGAGTTATTTTTTGGCAAAATCGCAGGAATTGCTGGCATTGTTTTCTATTGCATGGGCGGTAACACTTGCTTCGGTAAGCGAACTTATTGGCTTTAGTGGTGAGGTAGGTGCTTTCCTTGCAGGTGTTAGTCTTGCTTCTTCGCCTTTTAGAGACGCCATTAGCAGCCGTTTAGTGAGCTTACGCGATTTTTTGTTGCTGTTCTTTTTTGTCAATCTCGGAGCTAATCTCAACTTGGCAGTTATCGGCAGTCAGGTGCCTTCGGCTTTTGTTTTTTCGATTTTTGTTTTGGTAGGAAATCCAATTATTGTGTTGGTCATTATGGGTTATATGGGCTACCGGAAAAGAACTTCTTTTTTGGCGGGATTAACGGTGGCGCAAATCAGCGAATTCTCGCTCATATTTGCCGGGCTTGGCTTGCAGGTGGGGCATTTGAACGAAGATATTGTTGGGCTGATTACTTTGGTTGGACTTATCACCATTGCCCTCTCAACCTATCTTATCTTATATTCGCACAAAATCTACGAGTGGATTGCTCCTGCAATAGGCATATTTGAACGAAAAGACCCATACCGGGAAGCGCGCATTAAACTTAACGAACAGCGCAGCTATGACATTATCATTTTCGGCTTAGGTCGTTTTGGAGGAAAAATTGCCGATTATTTAGACCAACATCCAGATGTAAATTATCTCGGAATTGATTTCGACCCGCAGGTGGTTAAAAAATGGCAGGAAGCGGGTAAAGATGTTTTTTATGGCGATATTGAAGACCCCGATATTCTCGAACATATCCCGTATAAAAAAGCCAAGTGTGTGGTAAGCACCATTCCCGAAAGAGATTATTCCATGCAACTCATCAAATCGCTCAGAGAGAATAAATTTGAGGGGAAAATTTTCCTGACTGCCATGAACGAAAAAGATTTAGAATTGCTCAGCGATTGCCATGCCGATAGTATTCTTATGCCGCACAATATGGCTGCTGAAAATTTCTACAATTCATTTTTTACTAAACTTTTCCCAAACGATTCTAAGTAGAATAGAAGAAGAAAAAAATATTCAAAAAGAGAATTTTCTCCTGATATTCTCATACTAACCTCTAAAAACGGTATTAAGAATCTTTTAATCACCTGTCATTAAGAGCGTTTTCGCTTTAATTTTCCCATTTCGAGGTAGGGTTATAGATGCTTTAAAAATGTTTTCATCAATTTCGATTGTCTTCATATGATCTTTACTGCACACCCATCATGCCGCTTGCCCATGCCAAGCCTGCCAGCGCTTTGTTGTATTTAGCTTTTACTTCTAATAATTTGGTTTGAAATTCGAGCAGTTTCATTTGTCGCATGTTGATGAGAAACACAGAACTTTCACCGGTTTGAAAACGAATGCGCTCGGCTTCCAGCAGCCTTTCGTAATTGAGTGCTGCGCTATTGTAAAGTTCAATTTGTGCCCGAAGGGTCAGCAATTCGTTGAAATAGGTTTGCACTTTGTTCAACACTTCAATATTCTTGAATTCCAGTTTGTATTGCGCGTCTTTTATTTTCAGTTGAGCCAAACGGTAATCGCCCCGACCTTTGCCCCAAAACAATGGAAAAACAATATCGAAGCCCCACTTGTAATTGGTATTGAACACAGCGGCTATGTCGGGTTGGTTTACAAATCGAAATTGCTGTTCGCTAAGCAAATTGTAATTGGCATTGATGCGCGGTTTCAGGTATTCAAGTTTCAATTTTCGCTCGGCATCGAGCATTTCAATTTTGTATTGCAGTTGGCGTATGTCGGGGTGAAATTCGGCAATGGCATTGATGATGTTTTCGAGCGAATCAAAAGTGAGCGCTTTTCCGAAATTGAGCGAGTCCACCCGTTCGGGAATGAGCAATTCGCTGAGTTGCAGCGGTTGCATATTTTCATTCCATAAATGGTTCGATAACTGATATCCCGAATTAATAAACTGCATGCGAGCATCGTTCAAATTAAATTCAATATTCTGCAATTGAATGAATGCTTCGAGCGTATCAATGGCGGGCACTTCGCCCAGTAGAAAAGCATTTTTTACATTTTCAAACTGCACCCTCGACACGTCAAATGCTTCGGAAAAAACCAGCAGCCAGTTGTAATACAGCGCCCAGTCCCAGTAATCTTTAGTGCAGGTGAACAGCAAGTCGTTGAGCATGGCAATGCGCTCAAATCTTCCGGACTGCACAAAAATTTTTGCCTGCTTCAGCACGGTGCGTCTTTCATCGGTAAATAATCCCTGAGCCAAAGGCATACTCAAGCCTGCCAACATTTGTCCTTGTGCAGGCATGGTGTTTTCCGGATTCAGCAAATCGCCCCGGTTAATGAAGTAACTTCCTTTAAGCTCCATGCCCAGCCATAGGGGTGCTACAACTCCTGTTTCATTCAAAAAAAAATATTCTTTGCCACCAAACTGTTTATTGTCGAGGTTTGAAAAGAAATAAGGATCAAAGCCGCCACGCGCCACCACTAATTGCTGACGGGCTTCCTGTGGAATCAGGTCGGCTTGTCGTGCCATCGGATGATAAGCCAGCACCATATCTAAAAATTCATTGACAGTAAAAGTCTGAATACTGTCTTCAGCAGTAGGGGAGGTGTTTTGTGAAAAAATTTTCTGCGCATTCAGCAGCAACAAAATCAAAACAGTCATCCATAGTATTGGAATGCTCTTACTTTTTCTAAAAAAACTTTTATGACTGTTTGAATAAAATATCATCATGAAAAAATTCAGCAGTAGTTTAATTTTTATCGCTTGAAGCAGTGGTGTTTTCAACTATATAATAATCGGGCGGAAAGCCGTTGAGTTGCCGCCATATTTCATACCATACCGGCACATCGTTGAGCAGCGCCATGCCATGCGCACCGCTGCCCATTCGTATGAGTGCGGGCCACATTTCATCGTATTTGTCGGGCGCAACCAATATTCTGTATTTACCGTTGCTGCTGATGTTTTGCTCCACTGCTACCACCACGCCACCAAAAGTTCCAAACGAAACACTGGGCCATCCTGAAAAGAAAAATGCGGGCCAACCATCAAACATTAGGCGCACTTTTCCGCCAATTTTAACGAGTGGTAAATCCATAGGGCGCACAAACAATTCCACTGCCAGCTCATTGGTTGCCGGAGTAATGCTCACAATCGGGTCGCCTTCTTTTATTGTTTCACCTAAACCTGTAACCAGTGCTACATTAATGTAGCAGTCTTGCGGAGCGGTGATGTAGTGAAAACCAAACCGTGCGGCAAAATTGGAAAGCTGGTTTTTGAGTTTGAAAACTTCAGTTTCGGCATCTAATTGTTGCGACAACGAACTGGCTCTTTCAGAGCGAGCTTTTGAAATTTTATCGGCAAAATCGGAGCGTATGGAGCTGACTTCAATCTTCGCATTAATCAACTCATTCCTGCTGGTGAGCAATTTGTTTTCTGCCGAAATCAATTTTGCCATAGCTTCCTGAAAACGTAATTCGCGTTGTTCGAGATTGGTGAGCGAAACTAATCCTTGGTCGAACAGTTCCTTTTGACGTTTGAATTGTTTATCGGCAATTTCAAAATTGGTTCGTGCTGCCTGTAGGTCAATACTGTCGGAAGTAACGAGCAACTGCGCCTGTATCAATTTGTTCTCTGCCTGATTCAGTTTCAATACCAGGTTTTCTTCGAGCGCTTTAATTTGTTTTTCGAGCGCGTTTACTTTGTCAGCATAAGATACTACCGATGCTTCTTTGGCAACAATTTGCCCTTGTGTGCGCTCCAGTAATTGCGGGTCGAAAAACTGGTCGCGTATTTCAGAAATGAAAGCGATGGTGTCGCCAGATTTTACAAACTGCCCTTCCTGCACATACCATTTCTCAATTCTTCCGGCAATGGTGCTGTGTATGGTTTGAGGACGTTTGCCCGGATTGAGTGCTGTTAATTTTCCATCGGTTTGAATATTTTGTGTCCAGGGTAAAAACAACATTAAAAAAAAGCAAATGAACAACGCCAATAGCCAACGCGTAAGCACTTTGCCTGTTTCTTTTTCGGCAACTCTTTCAAATGAACCTAATTTTTCGGGCAAAACGCCATTCATACTGTTAATTCATTTAAAGGTTCAGAATATCTTTTACTATCGGGTGTTGCAATGCATCCGCTGAAGGGATGGTATCGGTAATGGTTCCGTCTTCCATAATCACCACACGATTGCACTGTGAAATAATGTAAGGGTCATTTGCTACCAAAACCAAAGTGCACGAATTTTCTTCCGATACTAAGTAATCAATAATTTTTGCTCGCTTGTTGGTGGCTATCTGCATGAGCAAATCATCGAGAATAAGCAATTTTGGTTTTTTAAGAACATTTCGGGCTAAAATTATTTTTTTGATAATACTCTTCGGAAAGCGCCTGCTTTCGGGAGTCAGCATGGTATTATATCCGTTTTTGAGCGATTGAACAAAAGGCGATAATCCTATTTTGTCCGACACGCTTTTCATTTCGGTAAGTTTATCTTTTTCGCCAAAAGTGATGTTTTCGGCTATGGTTCCTGCAAATACATCTTCGGGATAAAAGCAGCAGCCAATATGATTGCGTATGGAAGGCAGGTTGTAGTTGTGGGCAGGCACTCCATTGATAATAATGGAGCCGGTGTAATTGTAATAAATACCCGAAAGCAAATGCACAAAGGTGGATTTTCCGGAGCCGTTTCTGCCCACCACGCAAATTTTTTCGCCTTGAGCAATTTCCAGATTGAGGTGTTTAAGTGCTAATTTTCCATCGCTGTGCAATGAATAACAAAGGTCTCTGATGCTGATGCTCACACCTTTTTCAGAAGCCAGTGAGTCAAAGTCAACACCCTGTTCATTTTCTAATTGAGTGGAAAGCACCTGTGAAATTTTTTCCATGCCTACCAGCACATCATATACTGCCGAAATTGAAAAAATAAGTTTCTCTACCGCGCTCAGCACGATGAATATAATGATTTCGGCAGCCACGAACTGACCAATATTGAGTTTGCGAGTAACCACCAAATAAGCGCCAATAATCAACAAGCCGGTAATAATGATGGTTTTGAATCCAATGATGGCAATATATTGCAATATCAGTACATTAAAATACTTCTTTCGCGCATCTAAATATTCGCTGACAATTTTGTCGGTTTTCTTAATAGTGAAATCTGATGCCGGAATCATTTTGAAAGTAACCATGGAGCGCGCCAACTCCTGCAGCCAATGTGCTGTTTTGTATTTCCATGAAGAAACTTTCAGTTTGTTTTGATAACCCTCTTCGCCAGAATAGCGGAGCAGCATATATAACACCACCGTGAGTATAACTCCGAACGATACGAAAATGGGATGGTAAAACGAAAGCAGAATCAGTCCTAAAAAAATACTGATAACAGACACCGATAGGTCAATAATAATTTTAGGCAAGCCTTTTTCAATATTCAGAATATCGAAAAAGCGGTTGATGAGTTCGGGCGGATAATCAGCGAATATTTTTTCGAGCCTGAATCTCGGAATTTTCATGGCAAATTCAAATGACGTGCGCGTGTAAATTCTACGCTGAATATCTTCTATTATGCGCATTTGCAATATTTGAAATGCTCCCGAAAAAAAAGTGGCAACACATACCACAAAAATGAGCACATAAAGAGCCGAAGAAAACTGCCCCACCATGATTTGGCTAATGATAGCCTGAACTGCTAATGGCAATGAAAGGGTAATAGAGCCGGAAAACAAAGCCAGTGCATACACTCTGCTAAGGTCTTTCTTGTCTAACGACAACAAACGAATGAACCGCCTGATGGGTTGATTTTTCAGGCTGTCATCGTCAAATACTCCGTGGTTGAGGTTTATCAAAGACATGTGTCAAAAGTAAAAATTGATTCAGAATATTCTAAAATATCGCGTAATAAGTTTTGTCAAAAAAATAGTATTAGTTTTTGTTTAGTTAGTATTACTATTGTTTTGCAAAAGTAAGTATTTTTGTTTCGTGCAAAAGCGCTTTTAGTATTAATTGACGATTGCTTCTGCACGTTTTCTCAACATAAATTTAAAACATGCCTGCTTCTTCGGTGCAAATAAGCATTCAAGTGGATGAAAAACTCTTTCTGAAAGATCCCAAAACTTCCGAGTTAGGAAAAAAAATTATTAAACACAGTGTACTGATGATTGATAAGATGGGTTTTGAATCGTTCACTTTTAAAAAACTGGCTCAACGAATTAAAACGACCGAGCCTTCTATTTACCGTTATTTTGAAAGCAAGCACAAATTACTGCTATATCTCTTATCATGGTATTGGAACTGGATGGAGTATCAACTTATGCTCCATACTGCCAATATCGCTTCGCCAGAAGAAAGACTTCGAATAGCTATTAAACAATTATCGCTGCCATTAGGAAAGGATGAAAGTTTTGAACATATTGACGAGGCGGCATTGTATAACATTGTAGTAGCTGAATCTTCAAAGGCTTATCTCAATAAGGAAGTGGACAAAGTGAACAAGGAAGGTCTATTTTTGAGCTATAAACGCTTGTGTCGTAAGGTTGCCGAAATTATTTCGGAAATCAATCCCGATTATCATTTCCCTACGGCAATAGTTTCGTCTGTAATAGAAAGCTCACATCATCAACGTTTTTTTGCTAAACATTTACCCTCGCTTACCGAAGTGCTCAAAGAAAACCCCGATGAAATCACCGAATTTTTGATGGATATGGTCTTTAAGACTATCAGCAAAAATCTCGACTTATGATACAGCATTAGGTGAGGCGAAATAAAGGGCCAGGCTAATTACTTGGGGAGTAGTGGTTAATTAGGCGAATAATTTTTCTA
>CAZFFP010000051.1:0-27342 GCA_964518215.1 uncultured Chitinophagaceae bacterium | reverse complement strand
TAGGCTTGTTATTGCTAATATCACAGGATTATGACTAATTACGGATATTCAAAAAGAAATTAGTATCGGCACTCACCGAAGGAATGCTGAGCAGTGCGAAAAGCTCGTCTAAAAAACGTTGTTTATTGTTCTCAAAATAGTCTTTAAAAGAAGGCATCGTTGAAAGCGGTTGATGAGTTGGGCAAAATTAGGGGAAAAGCTGTGATGCGTTGATTTACATATTTTTCATCTGTGAATAAAAAACCATTGACTTCTCCATAGCGAATTACTACATTTGAAACCATAATTTTCTTCCTCAATAAAACAAACCTTTCACCATGTTAACCCGCCTTTTTTCTCTTTTGATGTTCATCAGCATTTCATCATTGTCGTTGGCTCAATTTCCTGAGTTTGCCAAGTATGCCGAAATGAAAACCGGCATTTTCGGAAGCATTGCACACGAAACTGCCGAATCGGAAGTGTTCGACAAAAAAGATTTTGCCGCTACCGGTTTTGGTTTTATTAAAAACGGAGCCACGTTTGAATTACTCAATACTTTGGTTGTGAAGCACCCCAAATACAATGCGCTGAATATGATTCTCATAAAGGTAACTTATGACCCTGAAGGAAAACATACGGGCAGAATAGGTTGGGTGCATGTAAAAGCTACCACATTAAACAGCCGCTTTAATGCTTCGAGCATGAGAATTGATGGCGGAACTGCTGTCGTAACTGTGAGCAGCCATGCTAATCACCCCGAAGTGAAAACCGGATTGTGGGGCACTATCAGCGAAAGCACGGGCAAAGAAGTGTTCGATATGAAAGATTTTTCAGCGCCCTCTTATGGTTCGGGTTTTTTGAAAAACGGAGCCACTTTCGACCTTTTGAGTTTTGAAACCGTGAAGCATCCAACTTTCAGCCTAGACATGATTTTGATTCGCGTAACACACGACCCCGACAACAGCTACACCGGAAAAACAGGCTGGGTATATGTGAAAGCCACTTCACTTTTTGAAAAATTCAATCCTAATACGCTTAAAATTGAAGCTAATTACAAAAGCAATAGTGCCACTTCAACCGGCAGTAGTTCTTATGCCGAATTTGCCGCTTTTGCAGAAAGCAAAACCGGTATATATGGCAGCATAGCCCACGAAACATCAGAATCGGAAGTGTTCGATAAAAAAGACTTCGGCACTCCCGGACATGGGTTTATAAAAAACGGGGCAACATTTGACCTGCTGAATACCAAAGTAATCAAACATCCGAAATATCCTGCGCTCGACATGGTTTTGATTCGTGTAACTTTCGACCCCGAAAATAAATATACCGGAAAAGTAGGTTGGGTGCATGTCAGCGCTACCTCACTCAGAAGCCGGGTGAACACGGCAGCCATGAAAGTGGAGTAATGCTAAAAGCTATAATGCTTTTGATGTTTTTGGAAAGGTGTTCTGATAAAGCTCAAAACTTTCTTGGAGTATTTTTAAGGCTGTTTCTTTATCGAAAAACTCTTCTACAACCACCGACTTGTTTTCGAGTTTTGTGTAGTCTTCAAAAAAACTTTTCAATTCTGAAATGAAATGTTTCGGTAGTTCGCTGATATTGTTGATATGACTGACACTCGGGTCGCCTGTTGCCACCGAAATAATTTTATCGTCTGCCTCTCCGCTATCTAACATACGCATAACGCCTATTACTTTTGCCTGCACTAAGCATAAGGGAACCACATCTATTTGAGAGAGAATCAAAATATCTAAAGGGTCGTGGTCTTCACAATAGGTTTGCGGAATAAAACCGTAATTAGCAGGATAATATACCGAAGAAAACAACACCCTATCGAGCTTTAACATGCCGCTGTCTTTATCTAATTCATACTTTGCTCGGGTGCCTTTTGGAATTTCAATAATTCCATTGATAATATCTGCATTGTTGTATCCGTGAGACACATCATGCCACGGGTGACTAAAATTGTATTGCATAGACTAAAATTTCTTCCGCAAATGAACACATAATTTGTTCAAGAACACAGATTATTCTTCTAATAAAAAAAGGCTGCCTTGTTTGGGCAGCCATTCTTATTGATTTGTAAATATTTTATCCCAGATAAGTTCTGAGTTCTCTCGAACTGGTAGCTTTTTTCAATCTGCGGATACTGTGTTCCTTAATCTGGCGCACACGCTCACGGGTAAGGTTAAATATGCCACCGATTTCTTCCAAAGTCATATATCCCTGACCTTTTAAGCCGAAGTAATAGGACACGATTTCTGCATCGCGGGCAGGTAATACACGCAAGGCTTTTTTAATTTCCTTGAAAAGCGATTCTTTTACAATTCTCTCTTCAGTTCCTGAAATATCATCGTCTTGAAGCACATCATACATGTTGCCGCTGCCTTCGTCTTCATCGCCCATAGGCGCATCCATGGAGATGTGTTTGCGGGCGGCATTGATGAGTTCTTCAATTTCAACTTTGTTTATTTTGAGAATACGCTCCAATTCTTCATTGGTGGGTTCGCGCTGAAACTCCTGCTCAAACACCTGCATAATCTGCATGATTTTATTGTAAGAACCAATTTTGTTGACCGGCAAACGAACAATGCGCGACTGCTCTACCAATGATTGTAAAATGCTTTGACGAATCCACCACACGGCATAAGAAATAAATTTAAAGCCTTTGGTTTCATCAAATTTTTCAGCCGCCTTCATCAACCCAAGGTTGCCTTCATTAATTAAATCGCTGAGCGGAAGTCCTTGATTTTGATATTGCTTAGCAACAGAAACCACGAAACGCAAATTAGCTTTCACAAGCCTTTCCAATGCGTAAGGGTCTCCTTTTTTAACGCCTCTCGCCAATTCAACCTCTTCTTCAGGTGTCAATAATTTTTCCCTTGCAATTTCTTGCAGGTACTTTTCAATAGAATCGCTGTCGCGCTGTGTGATTTGATTAGTGATTTTCAATTGCCTCATGCCAAATAGTTTTTAGTAAGTAAGTTTTTTACCCTATTACGGAATGTTTTTCCGAATGTTTCGGGTTGGAGTCAATAAAGTTTCCATATAGAAGGAAAACCATTGTTGGTGCAGCGGAAAATTTTATTTCTAAAAGAGTTTTTGCAACTTTAGGACACCATTCTTGTTAGCTGAATATGAGCAATCTGAAGCGCACACAAAAAACTCAATCTGAAAGCAATTTAGGCGGGCGGCTGATGCCCACCAATCAGTTGTTCCTCTATTTTATTATAGGTGCAATAGTCATGCTGTTCGGTGGGCTTATCGGTTCCTTTATTTATTCAGGAGTGCAATCCGGTTTTCAGAAATTTTCATTGCCGGCAATTTTTCATGCCAACACACTCATTATCATAGTCAGCAGTTTTACACTTCAATTTGCGTTAAATGCCATGAAACGCGATGAGGCTGCCAACTATCTTTTTGGCATGGCAATTACATTTACGCTGGGCTTCGCTTTTGTTTTGTTTCAGTTTTTAGGTTGGAACGAACTGAATCAACAAGGCATACATGTGAATTCTATTCCGACAGGTTCTTATCTGTATATGATTTCAGGATTGCACGCAGTACACTTTATTGTGGGAGTAATCATTCTTGGGATTTCCTTTGTTAAAGCAATTATCAGATATTTTGACCCGGTGAAGCAACTGATGTTTACTACCGATTCTGAAAAACAATTGAATGTAAAACTCACTGCCATCTACTGGCACTTTGTGGACCTGCTTTGGGTAGCTCTTTATTTTATGTTTGTTGTGTTGCTGATGTTTTGATTGGGTATCGAAATTTTAATATTATTCCGAAAAACTTCTTAAAATTGCTTACTGTCGCAAAACTGAATACACTTTTTTGTAATTGCCCGCTCTAATTTGAATATGATACATTCCTTGAGGGAATTCTTTAAGATTAAGCGTTTGCTCTAATGTTTTTTCTTTACCCGAATAAATTTGCTTCAAGAATTTCCCTCTGTTGTCCAGCAAAACAATTTGCATATTTCTTTCCTGATAGTTCAAAACCCGGAGACTCGATAAATCACTGAATGGATTTGGGAAAATTTCCAACTTCACCGGCTCTATAACAGGAAAAGAAGTTTTAGTAACAGTGGTGTCAGGCGGATTTTTGTTAATGAACACTTTGAAAATTCTATAAGTGGCAAAGCTCTCTGCGGGGTCGGTATTGCTGAGGTTAGGTTCGGGACTTTCGATGCCGCCATAGATATAGCCTACCTGAGTTCGTTCCTGAAGCGGATTCAAATGGATAATTCCTTTATTGAAATCATCAATGCCGGGCAGCAGCATAAATTCGGCATTGGTGCCCAAAAATTCGGGAAACGAAATATCCAATTCATATTCGCTCATATTGCCCACGCTGTCGCGGGTAATTTTGCTGATGGTGCGCACAAACGGAATGAGCGAATCGGTGGCAATGGTATTGCTTACAGTGTCGCGATAATACATGCCCATGCCTCCAAAAAATATAGTGTGCATGTGATTGTGCAACGAATCATAAACGGGCAGCACCGCACTGTGATACTGACTCAGATTTTGATTGAAATTATTATTTACTCTGAAACTATCTGCCCAAATATCAACTGTGTTGAAATGAGGCAAGTCTATTCCTTTTCTAAACACGCCTGTAAAAGCAGTAAAGCCCTCGCTCCTATCGGGAAAAATCTGGTGCACCAGATTGTAATCTCTTCTGCGGAAATTGGTGGTATCGTTGGTAACAGAGTAGTCTGAAATATTCAGGCTAATGCCATTATCATCAATTTTAAATTTTCTGATTTCGTGGCTGTATTGCTGCACAAAAAAACCTGTGCTGTCTTCGCGCTTATACACGCCATCGAATAAATGCCCGAATACGAGATAAAAATAATCGTCCATTATTTTCATGTGCGCTCCGCAAATAGCCATGCGCTCGTCTTCCAATTGCCTGAAATGAGGTTCGATACTTTCATTATTTTCTAAAGCATCAACTAAACCGTTCAAATTAATGGCAGTTAAGGTTCGGTAAGTAATGAAATTTTGAGCGCTGTCGTTCCAGCCATAACCGCCCGTTACATATAATATGGAATCGCGCAAGGCAAATTGCATATTGCTCGATGTCAGGCCTTCAAATGTTTTCTGTGGAAGGTTGTTTAAAGGTGCGCTGAGGGTTTGTTCCGAAGCAATATCTACCAGATAAACATTTTCATTTCTGCCATTATTCGGAAAAGCCGAAATAGGCAAAAAACCATGAAGACCGTTGGTGCGCCCGCCTATCAAAATCCATTTTCCCTGATAAACTACAGCCACACCCGAATGTAGCGCAGGAACTCCCGCTACCTGAAATTCTTCCAGTTCTATTCTGAAATATTCTTCAGCAGAAATAACGAATGCAGAAAAAACCAAGAAAACTACAGCAACTATCTGCTTCATTGCACCATAATTTTTTCATAAGCAATTCCCGATTGGGTTTCTATTTTAATGATAAAAACACCTTTGTCTAAATTGTTTTCAGAGAAAAAAGACAAGGAATTGATGGGCTGCGACTGTGAAATTTTTCTTCCCAATAAATCTAATACACTCACGCTCAAAATATTTGAAGAAGACATTACTTGAAAATTGCCATTGTTTGGATTTGGAAAAATTTTAGTTTGAATAAAACTGTGCGCCATTGCTTTTGTTCCCAACGATACCGTAACTGTTTCTGAAGTTTCCGTCACACAACCATTATTGTCGGTGTAAGTATAAGTGATGGTATGCACGCCCACACCTGCCAATGCCGGGTCAAAATCGTTACCCGAAATGCCCGCTCCCGAAAACACCCCGCCCGTGGGATTTCCGGTGAGCGCAACAGCGGCATCGCTCACTTCATACAGCGTATCTAAACCCGAAAACGAAACCGAAGACAAGGAGTGTTCTTCCACAATAATAGTATTCGAAACTGAAAAACAAGCATTTGCCGGATTGGTAACTACCACTGAATACACACCTTCTTGTGCAGCTTCCAAAACGGCTTCTTCAGCATTCGGAATATCAACACCATTAAGCTGCCATTGATATTCGAGAGCCGGATGAAAAAGCGCTTCAAGCGTTTGTATATCGCCTTGCCCGCAAATACTTACGGTGTCGGATTGCAGCACTAACGCCACAGGTCGGCAATCGGAAGTGTCTTTGATTTTGTATATAAAACCTCCGGTTCTACGCACCAAAAAATGTTCTCCGAAATTATTTTCGCCAAAACCTACAAACTCTGAATACGCTCCAGAAGTAAAATAATCGGCAATAAGCGCGTTGGTAAAATTGCCATTATCTTCTTTTATCCACCAAATATTACCGGAACAGGCATCGGTAACCAAATAATAACCAAACAGCCCGCGATGCATGGCTCCCCGATACACATTGCCACCCGTAACCGAGCAGCCATTATTGGCATTGTTAGCATACACAAACACCGGCATGGTGTAGGTTGTTTGCGCATTGCAACTTCCCGCAGCATAAACAACATTGCCTTCATAGCATTTCCAACCATAGTTTTCGCCACCGCTGCTGGAAGCGGATTGAAAATTCACTTCTTCCCAATTGTTTTGTCCAACATCTGCATTCCATAAATCGCCTGTCATTCTATCGAAACTGAAACGCCAGGGATTGCGCAAACCGGCAGCCCATATTTCATCTAAAGTACTAGCATCATTAACAAAAGGATTATCGGGAGGGATGGTAAACGTGGAATCGTTCACATCAATGCGCAACATTTTACCCAAACGTGTTGCAGGATTTTGAGCGCGGTTTTGCGGGTCGCCAGAACTGCCTCCATCGCCTAAACCTATATATAAATATCCATCAGGACCAAACGCAATTGTGCCTCCGTTGTGGTTGGAATAGGGCTGCGAAACAATCATCAGAATAACTTCACTGTTAGCCAATGCAAGATTGGGGTCGTTGGGATCCACACTGAATTTTGAAATCACCGTAGCGCCATCGGTTTGACGGGTATAATTAACGAAGAATAATCCATTGTTGGCATAATCGGGATGAAAAGCTAAGCCTAACAATCCTTGTTCATTTCCTGTAGAGCGCACTCTTGTAGTAATATTGAGGAAAGGTGTGGTAATCGCACTGCCATCAGCATTTAGTATTCTGATAGTTCCGGCTTGTTGGCATACAAACATCCGCTCATCACCGGCATTGGTGATATGAATTGGCGAAGACAAGCCTGAAGTGAATGTTTCTAATTGAAGTTGAGGTTGGGCGTAAATTAATGCACTTGCGAGAAATGCAGATACTATAAAAAAAAGTTTATCCATCAGTAAGGAATTTATTATGCAGAATCTAAAGTTAATTGTTTTGACATAATACCACGAACCAATTAAAACATATTTATTTTGCAAACAAAACAAATCATGGAAAAAGCAGCAATATTGAATGAAATTATCCGCAACAGGCGCTCGGTGTTTGTTGCCGAATATGATGCCGAAAGAAAAGTAGAAGGCTACATTATTGAGCAGATGCTCGAAAATGCCAACTGGGCGCCAACGCATTATCTTACCGAACCCTGGAGATTTACTGTTTTCACAGGCGAAGGACTGAAACGTCTGGCTGAATTTCAGGCAGTAATTTATAAAAGCGAAGCGGGAGAAAAATTTGAGCAAAGCAAACTTGAAAAGTTATTGCAAAATCCGTTGAAAGCCTCTCATATTATCAGCATTGGCATGAAACGCCACGCAATGGACAAGTTGCCTGAAACCGAGGAAATTTGTGCTGTTGCAAGTGCCGTGCAAAATATGCAACTCACAGCTTCGGCTTATGGTGTTGGTTGCTATTGGACTACCGGAGGTATTACTTATTACGAAAATGCAAAGCCGTTTTTCAATCTCGAAACACAAGACAAACTTTTGGGATTTCTTTATGTTTCTTATTCCAAAACCGAGCGCACCACAGGCAGAAGAAAACCGATTGCCGATAAAATAACATGGGTGAGATAGTTTAACGGCTCTTATCTCGCAACTCCCAGCCTACTTCCGCAACTAATTGAACCTCCGGGTTGGTTCCGTAAACTTTATACTGTATTAATTCGGCTATAGCAACTATTCTTTAAAATCCTTTAACTTCTTTCCATTTGCCCCTTACTTCATAAAGATAAACGGCATCCAATGGTTTTTTATAAAATGTAATATTATAAGAGTGACCCCATTCATCTATTTCAACTTTATAATCAGAAGTTTTATAGCTCAATGCGCCAATGCCATCTTTCCAAAACCAATTGCCCCATTGAGCAAAAGTAAGTTTTAGAGTAGCTTCATCAATAATTTCTACAAATACAGAGTCATTTGGTGTTGCAACATTGTAGTGCAAAATTTCAACTGTTTTGTCCACAACATCTGCTTTTTGCATCAGTTTTAATGTTTCTGCAAACGAGCTTGAGTTACCAAAAGAACGATAAGTATATGCGCCCCTGAAATTGTCAGGTATATTCAAAATATAAATGCGTTGCATATCATTCCATTTAAAATCTTCAATGAGTGAACGCACAATTTTTCCTGAATTATGAAAACTTTCAGTATTGAAGCGTAAAAACTTTACAGAGAAAAACAGATAGCCTGCTATGAAAATATATTTCCATTTTGGCATCAGCGCGTGAAGTGAAAGCAACAGAAAAGGAAAGAAAAACAGTGATGCAAAGTAACTGAACCTATCGCCTTCATTATATAAGATGTATGAAAAAAACAGATTGATGACGGGCGCTAAGCCAATTGAAAAAAACAAGAAAAACAATGCGGCAATTTTCCATTCAGAACGTAAACTGTTCCATCGTTTGAGCAGATAAACAGCAAGTGTAACCAATAAGAAAAAAGAAAGCCACACAACAAGCGGTTGCTCTATAAATGTATATATGCCTGCTCGCCAAGCATGTGAAAAAAACTGACTGAATGCCAAAAATTTCAGAATATACTTGATGAAGTTGGGTACAATTAACATCAAGTCGAAATTCAAATGAGTGTCTGCGCCATAATGTCCTACGGCACTTCCAAATGCCCATTGATTCAGCAGAAAATAAATTATAGTTGCGGCTATTACCGGTGCAACAAAAATCTTTTGCAATTGCCAAGTACTGTTTCCATTAAAAATTTTTGCAGGGGCAAGCCAAATCAAAAAGAAAACAATTAATGGAAATATCAACGCAATTTCAAGCGCAAATAAGCCCATGATAAAAAACAAATAATAAGCTGCAATCCAAAATTTTTTAGTGCTTTCGGTATAATTGAAAAATGAATGCAGTGCGCTTAACAAAAATATAGTGGTGAGCAAGTAATGAATGCAAACTACCCATACCACAGGCTCTGCCTGATAGGGCGAAAGTAAAAATAGCAAGGTGCTGAAAAAAGCAATGGCAACGCTCGATGAAATTTCTGAAGATTTTAAAATTCTTTTCAGGAGATAGAATAGCAATACTGCATTTAAAGCATGAAGAAAAGTAAACGATAAAGTCCAAGGCCTTCCGTTAAATCCAAAATGTTTGTAGCAGATAAATAAAAAAAAATGATACACGTGATGCAACGCCTTATCGCCAAAAGCTACGGGAATGCCACTCCATCCATACGTTTCATAAGCGCTGAACCATCCTGTTATATCGGTTACTAAACCACCGTAAATAGTTTTTGCATAAAACATTAGGGCAATGCTCCAGAAAAAAATAAGCAATATGATTTTTGGCATACGCTTCATGAAGAAGATTTTTCCCGATACAATTTAAACTGCCAGTTTTGATACACCAATTCTAATTGCGGCTTCAGATAGTCCAATAGTTTTACATATTCCGATTCGTTGAGTTTCCATGTGTGCAGATAGTAATGAGCGCCTATGTTTTTCATTTGTTCATGATTTTGTTCCGGAGTATGTTCCCAACTATAAATGATTGATTTTTTTCCGGTAAAAAGAGTAAGTGCACGCGGTTTGGTAAATACAATTATTGCATCATCGGGCACATGGTTTTTAATATAGTCGAAAGTTTCTAAGCAAATTTCTTCATAAGGACCATCTACCACATCATTGCGATGCTGAAACACATATTTCAAATGGTCGAAGTAAAAGACAAAACAAATAGTAGCCGTTGCTATTGGCATCAGGAGTTTAAATCTGAAATTTTTGAGAAGCAGAATAGAAAAAAACGAAAATAAATAAAACATATAAACCGGATGCACAGGCGTTAAAAATCTGTAGCCTTGTGTTGAAACCGGATATAAAATAATTAATAAGGTATATAGCAAAACAGTCCAGTCTATCAGGTCGGGACCTATGAGCCATTTGAAAACACAACCGGCAACCAACATGAATAACATTAGCCAGGAAAAATAATTTGATGCAACTATTAAAGAAGCATCGGTAGAAATAAACAGTTCTCTGAAATGGTTTATGTATATCATAATGTTTTCTGCAACCATCAACACAATATTTTTGCCTTTCAACAATCCTGAATAGTGCCCAAAATGCTCCACTTTAGTTGGGAAGAAAACATAAGTAATCAAATAATAAATGAGAAGAGATGTGAGTGAATAAACTACAAACTTTAACCAATCGGGTTTATGAAAAGTAAAACGTTTTGTTTTGTAAAAATCTACTATCAACTGCCAAAAAAGCGCAGCGCCAAAGCCCGCAATTAATGTAATTCCGGGATTCCTGATGCTGATAAGATAGCCCGTTATAATTCCTGCAAGCATGGTTGTTGAATAGCTTCTTTTTTTATAATCATTCAAGATTAGAAGTATGATGAGAAATAACACACTAAAAGGAATATCTGAAAGTACAGATGCTTTCAGCCACATAAAAAAATTGGGATACAGCATTATAAACAATAACCCCGCAGATGTAATGGAGGAAAATTTATTTCTGAAAAAATAATAGCAAACGATACCCCACAGCATGAAAATTGATGCCATAAAGTAGTTCATTATCAAAATATTGCTCCCGAATATTTTAATCAATGGCGCCAGCAGCAGGGGAAATCCAACAGGATATACAGGTGGCGCATAAGTAAGGTTTTGTGAATTAAAAACAAAACCTGTGGAGTCATGTGAGATTCCTTCAGAAATATTTTTAGCCTGAAGAATATATTGTGCAAAATCATCGCCCCAATGTTGTCCGTTTATAAGATTGAGTACCAACAAAGGCGAAAGCAATACTAAAATAATTGCCCATTCGCCATAATGAGTTTTATGAAGTGTTGATTTATTTGCTGACATGATAAAATTTAAAAGCCCTCAACAGTTTTCCATTCCATACCTGATGCATACATGTAAACTGCATTCGTTTCTTTTTGCTTGAAAGTAATAGTGTAGCTATGTCCCCATTCATCAAGTTCAACTTTAAATTCTTCAGTTTCAAAATCTGATGCGCCCTGACTGTTTTTCAAAAACAAGTTCTCCCATTTTTCAAGGGTTACTTTCAGTGAAAAATCATTAATTACTTCAACCATTACTTTATCTTCAGCCGTCAACATATTGAATTTCGTCACTTCCACAAATTTATCCTGCATATTAACTCCATGTCGTTTTTCAATATTTTCAGCCAGCGGTTGAAGCCCTGTTAACCGATACATATATGCTCCTCTAAAATTATCAGGAACGGCAAGCATATATATTTTCTTCGCTTCAAATTGATTGAAATTTTGCTCTAAAGATTCCGACACAATAGATGCCTTACGCCAGCTTTGAATATTGGTTTGAAGAAAAGAAATTTCTGAAATAAACAATGCGAAAAATAAAGGATAGCGCAATTGGCGTGAAAAAGAAAGAATTAAAAAAGCAGCAAACAAACTAAAAAATGCTGAAGCCAAATAACCCAATCTGTCGCCCTGAATATTAATCCAAGTAGGGAAATATAAATTGAACACCGGCACTACTGCAACAAAAAACAATAGTAAAAACATCATCCATGCTCTTACTACTGTTGTATCTGAATAGGTGCGATAAATAAATACTACTCCAAATACAAATACTGCGATCAGGAAAAACCAACCTGCCAAAGGAGTGTCAGAAAATTTGTAAATACTACTGCTGATACTTGAAAAAATTTCGGCATCGAGCAGAAACAAATACTTTAACAAATACTTAAGCCAAGCACTGCCTAATTGTGCAAGAGAAAAATTGAGATGCGTTTCTGCTCCATAATGCCCTATCCATTGCCCAAGAATCAGTCGGTTAAAAACAAAAAATAAGAACCCAAACAAAATAAGCACACCCACTACACGTGCCACTCTCAAAAACTCGCGATGCCATTTCTTATAACACATCACTACAAAAGCTATTACAGGAAATACAATGGCAATTTCATGCGTAAACCAGGCAACCGTAAACAGCGCCAAAATGATAATAAAAGTTTTGAGCGCATTGGTTTCTGTATAGCGAATCAATAACAACACAGAGAGCAGTAACAAGCCACAGCAAATCAGATAATGAATGGTGGGACCCCATGCTACTACTTCGGTCTGGTAAGGCGAAACCAAAAAAATCAATGCTGCTGCAATGGAAATGCGCCAACTTCTGCCCCGTTTAGATTTTTCTAAAATTACCGATGCAATTTTCCAAATTAAAAAAGCATTGAGCGCATGAAAAAAAGTAAAAACGGCTGTCCATATCCAAATATTGAAACCAAAAAAACGATACAAAGTGTAGGTGAAAAAATGATATACATAATGCACCGATACTACCTGATAGGCACTCTTGAATCCACTCCATTCATACTCATCATAAGCAAAAGCCCAGTTGTCTAAATAATCGAGAAATCGCGAAGTGCCCGTTTGACTGTAAAACAAGAAAGCTATCAGCCAAAACAGCATAAAGAAACCCAACTGCTCTAATGCAGTAAAAGAAACTTTCTTTTCGGTAATTACGGATGGCGCATTTATTTTTTCTTCCATAATATTTTTAAAAAGTTGAAAGATTCGGTGAGTAAAATTTTCCAGCCCATTTTACTAAAAACAATGTTTTCTCTAAGCATAACCTGCACCGGAACCACGTTGGTTCCGATAGTATGATTTGCCAATACAAACACTTCTAAGTCGAATAAATAACGGTCAATGGTGGTGCGCAAAAAAATATCTTGTCCTTTTTTATTAAATCCTTTCAATCCACATTGTGTGTCGGCAATTGGAATTCGAATGAGTTTCATGATAAACCATTTAAATATTTTCGACAACCACTTTCTGAACAACGGCACATGGGCATAATACTGTTCACTTCGATAGCCCGGAGCAATATCGCAATCGGTATTTTTCAGAGTGTTATATATTGCTTTCATACTTTCTTCTGTAAATGGAAAATCTATATCGGTAAACATCACATACTCGGTTTCGACTTTTTGAAAGCCCGCTCTCAAAGCATAACCTTTGCCTCTGTTTTCATCTAATTCTATCCACTTAAAATCAGAAATATGCTCCCTGATGATATTTGCTTCCTTCGACATGTTTCTTTTTGAACCATCGTTTACTATAATGAGCGCCAAAGAAATATTTTGCATTAAATGCTCCAATTTTGCGATAGATTCAATCACTGTTTCGTGCCAGCCTTCAGGCGGATTGAAACACGGCAACACAATAGTTAAATTGCCTGCAACAGCATGGCTTTTCTTCATCTTGTAAAGAAAATCAATGTTTTGTGTTTTTTTTCATGCGTATTCTACATTTCAATTGTGAATATTCCTGATTGATTTGAGGTAATTTGCAAAATCGAAACATTTTATTTCACTTTTTAACTTCTCAACCCTCATTATCTTCACGTTTCAATGAAATCTATAGTTGGCTTATTATGTTTTTATTTGTGTTTGCTTTCGATTGCCGGATGCCAAAGGCAATATGCTTCGTTTTATTTCCAGCCTGTTTTTCAGGAAGAAAATAAAAAGTCTATTTATGTAAAATCATGCAATACATGGGAAAGCTATGTTCCCGATACTTTTTACATATCTCATACTCCTGAAAGATATGTTCGGATGAATATTCATTTTGTTAGAACCGCCAACGGTGAAAATAATTTTTCGGAGGAAGCGGGAAAACATTTTGCTCAGCAACTCATCGGCACAGCCAATGAAAGACTGAAGCATAATCAAAAAATGCGTTTGCCTTTGGAAAATCAAACACCCGTTTTACCCATTAGAGTGCAGTATATCATAGAGGGTAATCCCAATGACCCTTCAGATAACGGAATATATTTTCATAACGATGATGAGCATTGGTTTGCCAATAAAAAAGGAGGCGCTAATTATTATTATTCTGCGGCATTATTCGAAAAACACGGCATCAGGAAAACAGAAGTGCTCAATTTATTTTTTGTAGAGCATCATCCCGACAGCATTGCTTCTGAAACTTATCGTGCTACCGGTGATGGCATCTGCATGGGGCAATGGGGCAAAATGGTGAATTGTTTCAGAGAGTATAAAGGGGTTATTGAAAACACTCCTTTCGGAAGTATTCCTCAATTTGATTTATGGGGAAAAGCCGGATTGTTCAATCATGAAATAGGTCATTGTCTTGGCTTGGCACATTCATGGAATACCAACGATGGGTGTGATGATACGCCTCTGCACCCGAATTGTTGGGACCACCTTTCAGAAAAAGGCGGATGCGATACACTTTGGAGCAACAATATGATGGATTATAACAATCTGCAAAATGCCTTAACTCCTTGTCAAATAGGAAAAATACATGCTAATTCATACAACAATATTGCGCTGAGAATGCTGCTGAAAAACACTTGGTGTCAACCCCAATCAAAAAATAACTGGAATATCAGAAGAAGAGATAATGTAGCGTGGAAAGGAAATAAAGATGTGGAAGGCGACTTGATTATTCAAGAAAAAGCCACACTTAAAATATGTTGTAAAGTATCTATTCCCGAAAACGGAAAAATTGTGGTGAAACCCGGTGCAAAACTAATTCTTGAAGCAGGAGCGTTGCTCACCAACGACTGTGGTTTGTCATGGCAAGGAATTGAAATTCAGAAGAATGAAAAAGATGAAGGCGTTGTAGAAATGATTCAAGGTGCAAGATTAGAACACAATATCAATTGAAAAATTTATCATGAAAAGAAATAAAATACTCATTGCATTCGGAACAATATTGATGCTTTTCTTGCTGATTTTTATTTTTCGAAATTCCATTTTAAAAAGCATTGGCGACTATTTAATATTTGAAGATAAGTTGCAGAAAACCACCTATCTGTTTGTGCTTTCGGGTGGTCCGTGGGACAGGGGAAATGAAGCCGTAAAATTATTCAAAGCAGGCTTTGCCGACACTATTGTTTGCACCGGAGAAAATATTCCACACGATTTTAAAGCGTTGGGTTTAGATATGCCCGAAAGCGAAATCACCCTTAAAAACATTTTAGACCAAAACGTTCCTAAAGAGCAAGCCATTTTGTTAAGCCTCGGAACCAGCACTAAAGAAGAGTCGGAATTTATTTTGAAGTTTTGTCAAAGCAGAAAGATAAAAACCATCACGGTACTTTCTTCAAAATTTCATACCCGAAGAATTCAGAAAACATTTAAAAAGAAATTTGAGAATGAAGGAATTACTGTGTTGTTGAGAGGCGCACCTAGCAGCAGTTATGTTGAATCGGATTGGTGGACAAGCGAAAATGGTTTGATTGCCGTGAACAACGAGTATATAAAACTGCTCTATTATGCGGTGAAGTATTGAGTATTCCTTACAATAGTAAGTATCATAGCCTAAAGTTTTGGTGTGCGCAATCGTCTGTTAGACTTCATCTTTTTTCTCCCATAAACCGCAGGCTCAGTATTCCAACGCATTCCTTCCCACTTGCAAACCTCACATTCGTAACGTCTCAATGGTAAGATACCTAAACAAAGAATCACTAAAATTCTGTCGCTTAAAGTTTTAGGTTTTCGTTTTAATTCGGCATAGCATTTGGGACAATCACTTTTCTTAAAAACACCGTTGAGTCTGAATGCTATTAACATGAGGTAAATAATAACAATAAACCCTAAAAGATATTTCAAGTCATCAATAGGATAGTTGGTAATAAAACGATTGTAATAATCTAATAGCGACATGTAGCAAATATAACTATAAAGCTAAATCGGGATCGATAGGTGAGCTATGATATTGCTTGCGGGTAATGGCTTTTTGAATTTCGCGTTGCAAAATCATTTCGGCTATATGAAGTACAGCTTCGTGCAAAGGATAAGCAGATAATGTTTCCAATACTTTTTGCTCATTGATGTCAATTCGGTATAAAATATATTTCATTTTCTCAGGGTCAAAATCCAACAGGTATTTAATACGTTCTGCCAATAGTTGTTTCACTGCTTCATACTTATCCTGCTCCATAATTTGGGAGGCATCTTTTTCATCCATTTCTAATTCGCTGGCTATAATAAGCGCAGCTTCGTGAATATTTTCTTTAGATGCATCCATGATTTAAGGAGTTGATTCAGAATTTAAAGTAGTAATATTTTCCGAGAATATATGTGATTGCAAAAAAATCAGTCCCGCCTAATCACACCTCTGCAGCTACATTTAATTATTGTTTCCATCCTTCCACCACGCCTAAACCAAACAATGCAAAGTCGTATTTCACAGGGTCGGCTGCATCTAATTTTCTGAGATTAGCAGTAAGTTTTTTCACTGATTCCCAATCATTTTGTTTACGTTCAATTAATCCCAGCGAACGGGCAACTCTGTCAACATGCAAATCCAGAGGGCAATAGAGTTGAGAAGGTTTCAAGGTTTTCCAAAGCCCAAAATCAACACCGTTGTTATCTTTTCGAACCATCCATCTTAAAAACATATTCAACCGTTTACAAGTAGATTTCATTTCGGGCGAAGCAATATGTTTTCGGGTTCGTTTTTCGAGATTATTGAAGCTGAAAAAATATTCGTAAAAATGAATCAATGCCGCTTCCGCATCGCTCATTTTTGTGTGAGCAACAAAAGCCGTTTCGAGCGATTCGTGCTTTGAATAATGTTGTTGGAAAAAATACAGAAAATATTTCAGGTCAATAAAATTGAAAGTGCGGTGCTTAAAATTTTGAAGCGGCTTCAAATCTTTTTCAGAAAAATTCAAAACAAAATCATACGGAGCATCGTCCATGAGCGCCATCAATTCTTTGCTTTTGGCAATAATGGTTTTGCGTTGCCCCCAGGCAAACACCGCGGCAAAAAATGCCGTGATTTCAATATCCTGTTTTGTTGAAAATAAATGTGGAATACTGATGGGATCATCTTCTATGAAATCAATGGTATTATATTCGGTAACTTTTTTATCGAGAAAAATTTTGAGTTGAGTGAGTTTTTCTTTGTTCATAAACAAACTGAAAAGTTTAAACCATAATTTTACGGAATAAAAAAACAAATCTTGCTGCAAGCGTTTGCTCCCGAAACAAATCAACTTCCTGACGGAAAAATATTTCTTACCGGACTACCCGGAAGTGGCAAAACTACTTTGGGCAAACTGATTTCAGAAAAAACCAAACGCCCCTTCTTCGATTTAGACAAATTAATTGAATCTGCAACCAACGCTACCATATCAGAAATTTTCAGCACAAATGATGAAGCATATTTCCGCAGTATCGAATCGGAAGTGTTGCGGAATTTTTCATTTCCTGAAAATGCCATCGTTGCGCTCGGTGGTGGAACTCCTTGTTTTCAAAATAATATGCAATGGCTCAAAAACAATGGAACAATAATTTTTATTCATGCAGACACCGGTGTGATTTATGAACGATTAAAGCAAACAAACAATGAAAGACCGCTACTGAAAAATAATTTGAAAGAAAAATTAGAACAACTTAAAACCGAACGATGGGAGTTTTATTTACAAGCAGATTTTATTTGGAACAATAATTGACTGCTATGAACGAAAAAAATTTCTACTTTCATAAAAAAACAATCCCATGAGAAACCTCAACTACTTTTTCATACTCCACCTCTTGTGCTTTTCATTTTCATATACAGCACAGGCACAGAAAATTGGTTCGGGTATTACTACCACCACTACCAATATTACCAACTCATTAGGATTTTCTGAAGCCGATGCTGCCGCTGCCATAAAAGAAGCGCTCAATAAAGGTGTTGCAAATGCAGTAAACACCGTTAGTGTTAAAGATGGTTATTTCAGAAATCAATTTATAAAAATTCCTTTTCCGCCCGAAGCGCAAACTGTGGCGAGCACTCTTCGCCAGGTGGGTGCAGGGTCAATGGTGGACCGCGTGGTTGAAAGCCTGAATCGTGCTGCAGAAGATGCTGCTCAGGCTGCCAAACCAATTTTTATTGATGCCATTAAACAAATGACCGTGATGGATGCCGTGAATATTGTAACAGGCTCGCAGCGCGATGCCGCCACACAATTTTTGCAACGCTCCACATCTAACAATTTGTTGGCTGCTTTCAAACCTGCCATTCAGCGCTCGTTAGATAAAACTCTTGCTACCCGTTATTGGAACGAAGCCACATCGAGATACAACCGTGTGCCTTTTGTGCGTAAAGTAAATACCGACCTTGCCGATTATACCACGCGCAAGGCTTTAGACGGTTTGTTTTTCATGATTGGAAAAGAAGAAGAAAAAATAAGACAGAACCCCAAGCAATATGGCTCCAACACTATTGATAAAGTGTTTGGCAGCATACTGAAGTAAACTCCTTTTTCAACAATTACTCTTTAAGGTTCAATTGAATATTCAATTCATCTAATTGCTGTTGGTCTATTGCAGAAGGAGCATCGAGCATCACATCTCTGCCGGCATTATTTTTTGGAAAAGCAATAAAATCGCGAATAGAATCGGCACCGCCCATAATAGCGCACAAACGGTCTAACCCGAAAGCAATGCCTCCGTGGGGTGGCGCACCATATTCAAAAGCACGCATCAGGAATCCGAATTTCAATTCGGCTTCTTCTTTACCGATACCCAACAAAGCAAAAAGCTTTTCCTGCAAACCCCTGTCATGAATACGAATAGAGCCACCGGCTATTTCGCTTCCGTTCAATACCAAATCGTAAGCATTGGCGCGAATCTGCTCCGGATTTGTATCCATCAAATCAATATCTTCTTTTCGTGGTGAAGTAAACGGATGGTGCATGGCATTCCAGCGTTGCGCTTCTTCGTCCCATTCTACCAAAGGAAAATCGAGCACCCATAAAGGCTGAAACTCATCTTTTTTCCTTAAACCCAATTGATTACCCATGCCCAAACGAAGTTCACTTAATGCTTTTTGGGTTTTAGTTTTTGCTCCTGCAAGAATAAGTATTAAATCGCCCGGTTTGGCTCCGAATTTTTCAACCCAAATTTTCAGCGATGCTTCATCGTAAAATTTATCAATAGATGATTTAATGGTTGCATCGGCATTGTATTTCACATACACCAAGCCCGATGCTCCAATTTGCGGACGCTTCACCCAATCGGTAAGTTCGTCTAACTGCTTGCGGGTGTATTCACTGCAACCTTCGGCACAAATGCCTGCAATGTATTCGGCTTCATCAAAAACCTTAAAATTTTTGCCTGAAGTAACATCGTGCTCTCCGCTCTTCAGTTCCACTATTTCCATTCCGAAACGAATATCGGGCTTATCGTTGCCATACAAACGCATGGCATCATCGTAGCTTATGCGGGGGAAAGCCGGAAGTTCAACGCCTTTGATTTCTTTAATAATATTTCTCAACAAACCTTCAAAAGTATTCAGCACATCTTCCTGCTCTACAAATGCCATTTCACAGTCAATTTGAGTAAACTCCGGCTGGCGGTCGGCACGCAAATCTTCATCGCGAAAGCAACGTACAATTTGATAATAGCGGTCGAAACCCGAAACCATCAATAACTGCTTAAAAGTTTGAGGTGATTGAGGCAAGGCATAGAACTGTCCGGCATTGAGTCGCGAAGGCACCACAAAATCTCGTGCTCCTTCGGGAGTGCTTTTTATCAAAAAAGGGGTTTCAATTTCGAGAAATTGTTGCTCGTTCAGAAAGGTGCGGGTTGCCTGAGCCACCTGATGGCGCATGAGCAAATTGTTTTTCACCGAATTTCTGCGTAAATCCAGATAACGGTATTTCATGCGCAGGTCTTCTCCCCCATCGGTTTCGTCTTCTATAGTGAAAGGTGGAGTTTTGGAAGCATTCAGCACTTTAAGGCTTTCAATGGCAATTTCAATTTCTCCGGTAGGAATATTTTTATTTTTTGAAGTGCGTTCAATTACGGTTCCTGAAACCTGCACTACGTATTCTCTGCCAAGCGATTTCACCTGCGCTGCAAGTTCGGGCTGAGACTCGGTATTCACCATCAACTGAGTAATTCCATACCTGTCTCTTAAATCAATGAAAGACATAGCGCCTAAGTCGCGCACACGCTGTATCCATCCGGAAAGTGTTATTTTACTATTAATATCATTGATTCTTAGCGCACCACAAGTATGAGTTCTGAACATAATCGGCAGATTTTTAGTTATTTCTGTTAGGGAAAAAATTGAGGCGCAAAGCTAATTATTTATTCAATCTCTTATCTTTGTGTAAGCTTAGAAATAAGTCCTCACAACCAGCCCAACCAACCACAATATTAAATTTCACGGAATACTGATGTGATTTTGAAACAGATGTTGTATTTTTAATTTCTATCAATAAATTGTTAACATAAAGAAAATGAATCAAATTTTAAGATTTGTTGCTATTGTTTTTATGCTCTCACTTCCATGGGCGACATTAAAAGCTTCGCACATGATGGGGGCCGACCTTGCTTATGAATGTTTGGGTCCCAACCAATATCGAATTACTTTAAATATATATCGTGATTGTGCCGGTATTACTATGTCTTCGAGCTATAATGTGCGCATCAGTTCCGCCAGTTGTGGTGTAACCCAAACATTGACGCTGAATCAGGTGGGAGGCGGAGTAGAAGTGTCGCCTCTTTGTCCGGCACAAATCAACCAAAGCCGCTGCAATGGTGGCACACTGCCCGGTGTGCAACAATATACTTATCAAAATACTATTACGCTTCCACAGGAATGTAACGACTGGATTATAGAAACCAATGGCTCTGCATATTGCTGCCGAAATGATGCCATTACAAATTTGCAAAGTCCCAGTTCGAGAGATTTGCACATAAGAGCAGGGCTTAGTAATGCCAACGGATTGTGTAATAATTCTCCTGTATTTACTACACTCCCGGTGCCTTATATCTGCAACGGACAATTGATTAATTACAATCATGGAACAGTGGATATTGATGGTGATTCGTTGGTTTACACGCTTGTAAATCCTTTAAATACAAACGGAGTAAATATTCCATACAACGGCACCTTCAGCCCAAATAGCCCCATGAATACTTCCGGTGGATTTAATTTTAATAATGCTACCGGTCAAATGACTTTCACCCCCAATGGTAATCAGGTAGTGGTGATTGCTGTATTGGTTCAAGAATACAGAAATGGCGTGTTGATTGGCTCCACCATGCGCGACATTCAAGTTGTTATATTGAATTGCAATAATTCTTTGCCTCAATCAACACCTCCTGCTCCCGGAAGTATTACAGGTGGAGTATTGAATGGAAATAGAATTGAAGTTTGCCCGGGCACGCCCCTCTCCTTTCAATTTACTGCAACCGACCCCGAACCAAACGATGTAATTACAGTCACAGATAACACAAGCATTTCCATTCCCGGCTCAACTATTACTTATGTAACAAATGCTCCAAATTCGGTAACCGGAACTTTTTCTTGGATACCATCTGCAGCAGATACCGGATTGAATGTGTTTACAGTAACGGTAACAGATAATGCCTGCCCAACTATTGGCACCAATACATTCAGTTATGAAATAGTAGTTTTGCGCGGAACTACCGCAGGGCCCGACCAATATTATTGTTCCGATGCAGGTCCTGTACAATTAAATTCTGTGGGCGGCACGCAATTTACTTGGACCCCTGCTAACGGATTGAGTTGCACGAATTGTCCAAACCCCATTGCTAATCCAACTACAACTACCACGTATATTGTTCAGAGCAATCTTTCTTCACAATGCAAAAACAGAGATACCATAACCATATTTGTGGTTCCGAATTTTGACATTGAAGCCGGACCCAATGCCACTATTTGTTTGAATGCGCTACATCCTATCACTGCACAGTTAGGAGCAGCACAAGGTCCTTACACCATTAATTGGTCACCTCCAACAGGATTGAACAACCCAAATGTTGCTAATCCTATTGCCAGCCCTACTGTAACAACTACTTATATTTTAACTGCCACATCTGCTGCCGGATGCACACTCAGAGATACGCTCACGGTGAATATTTCCGGTGTTGCGCCAAGAGTCAATGCCATTTCTAATCCGGATACTGTTTGCCCGGGCGGAACTGTGATGTTGGATTTAACAGTATTGCCGAGTTCTTGCGGACTGGCTGCTTCACCTTGTTTGTCAGGAAATACGAATTATACCATAGGAACTGCTACTACAACAACAACTACAACAACTCCATACTATGGATTTTGGCATGATGCCCGTCTTCAGTTTTTATACAGAGCTACCGAACTTCAGGCACAAGGATTGTCTGCAGGAGTAATAAACAATCTTGCGTTCAATCTTCAATCAAAATCAAGCACTATTCCATATAGTGGCTTTACCATAAAAATCGGCTGCACCACTCAAGATGTGCTTACAACTTTTGTTACCGGACTTAATACAGTTTACGGACCGCAAACCTATACCTCTGTTGTTGGCTGGAACACTCATAATTTTACCACCGGGTATGAGTGGGATGGCGTTTCCAACTTAATTGTTGAAGTTTGTTTCGATAATTCTTCTTACACCAACAGCGACCCTGCTCAATTTACTGCAACACCTTTTACTTCTGTTGTGTATTCTAGAACCGATAATTCTGTTGGCTGCACACTTTCAAATGCTACTACAAGTTCCAATCGTCCGAACACACGGTTTGGATTATGCGTACCGAATCTTACCGGTGCTACTTATAGTTGGAATTCGCCCGGAACAGCATCCATTAGTAACCCAACCAATAAAAACACAACTGCCCAAATTTTTGGCACCACCACTTTCATTGTGGATGTTAGTCAAGGTGCATGTGCAGGACAAGGATTTGTAACGGTTGTGGCTGATACTACGGTGTTTATTGTAGCAGGTCCCGATACAGCTTTATGTTCGGCTGTTCCTATTCAACTTTTTGCAAATGCTACCGGCAATCCGGGACCTATACAACTAACTTGTGGCGCCAATAGCAGGGCTTGCACGGCTACGGATGCCACTACTTATACCATTGGAACCAATGGAGGAGTTACCACTACTACTACTCCATTTAAAGCACAAGAACAAGAGGCGCGTTTACAAATTTTACTGCGGGCTTCAGAATTAAGTAATGCAGGATTTACCAGTGGCATTATCAGAAGTCTTGCATTTAATGTTACATCGAAAAACTCTTCTGTAGCGTTTAATCAATTTACTGTTAGAATGGGATGCACCACTGCATCAGAGCTTACTGCAAATTTCACCTCCGGTTTGACTCAGGTATTCAACCCTAAACCCGTTAATACAGCTGCCGGATGGAATACTTTGGCTTTAGATAATACTTTCGATTGGGATGGGTTTTCTAATTTGTTGGTCGAAATATGTTTCACCAACACGGGAAATAATAATAATGATATCATAGCCTATACTCAAACAGGATACCCATCGGTGGTATATGATGCGGGTAGTTTTCTGTTTCAGGGAGGATGTAATTTGAATTTTGCTCCGGCAGCATCAAATTTCCGACCCGACATGAGATTTGCTGCTTGCCCGCCACCTCAGGGTCAGTTTGTTTATAACTGGACACCTGCTACAGGTTTGTCAAATGCCAACACACAAAACCCGATTGCCAATCCGGGAGCAACAACAACATATGTAATCAGCATTACGGATGGCACCTGTATCGCCAGCGATTCGGTAACTATTACCTACTATCAGGGTTATCAGACCAACATGACGGGTAATGATTTAGGTTGCGATGGTTCTAACGATGGAAATTTACTTGCTACACCGAGTGGAGGGGTAGCGCCTTACGATTTCGAGTGGAGCACCAATCAAGTTACGCTCAATCAACTTACAGATACTGTATTTAATCTTCCTCCGGGAACATATTTTCTTACTGTAACCGATGCCAACAATTGTATTCAGATAGATACATTTATACTTACAGTTCCTCCTCCGTTGGTAATAGCCGCTGCACATACCGATGTAACTTGTTTTGGCTATAATGACGGAACAGCTACAGTAATTGCTAATGGAGGAACTACTCCATATAGATATTCATGGACGAGTTCCGACACTTCTGCTAATGTTATAGGGTTAGGTCCGGGTTTACAGACTGTTGTGGTAATGGATGCCAGCGGATGCATCGATTCGACTTCAGTAAACATTTTTGAACCTGCCGGAATTGATTTTAATTTAAGTGCAACTGAAGTGAGTTGTTATCAGGGAAGCGATGGAACTGCCACAGTAAATGTTCTTTCCGGAGGCACACCGCCTTACACGATTACATGGGAAACCGGGACGGTAGAAAACAATGTAACTACCTCAACAGTAAGCGGAATTTCTTCAGGTTATATATCGGTAAGTGTTTCAGATATTGGCAGCTGTATTTATTCAGATTCAATATTTGTTTCACAGCGCGACAGTTTTATTATAACTGCTTCAGTTTTACAAGATGCCAGTTGTTATAATACTTCCGATGGAATTGCTATTGCAACGGTTGCAGGCGATACCATCAACTATCAGTATAGCTGGATAACTCCTCCGGTGATAAATAATGCCTTAGCCAGCAGCCGTCCTCAAGGAACAAATACGGTTTCAGTAACCGATAGTGCCGGATGCGTGCAAACAACAACGCTAACGGTTGGTTCTCCACCACAAATTATTCTGAACACCGTTTCTTCAGATGCTCTGTGTTTTGGCGATAATAATGGAACAGCAACAGTAAGTGTTGTTTCAGGCGGAACAGGAACATTTAGTTTTGAATGGAATGACCTCAATAATAATGCTTCGAGAAATGACCTTTCTGAGGGAACATATTTTGTTACTGTTAACGATGCAAACGGATGCGCTGAATTTGATACTGTAACCATTGCTCAACCCAACCAGATAGATGCAGCACAAATTACATTCAATATAAGTTGTGCCGGTAATACTGATGGCAGTATCAGACTGATTGTTACAGGCGGAACTCCGCAATATACTTTTGACTGGTTTAATAGCATAGGAAATAATTTAGGTCAAAACACAGATTTTATACAAAACCTAACTGCCGGAATTTACAATGTAATCATTACGGATATTCAGGGCTGCCAAAATACCATTGAAGATATAGAGATAAGTGAGCCGCTTCCTTTACAGTTCACATTTGCTATTACTGACGAAAGTTGTGAAGGCGCTGCTGACGGCAGTATTATTTTTTCTGCTGAAGGTGGAGTATCACCATATACATACTCTGTAAATAATGGGCAAACATTCCTGCCCGGAAATAATTTTAACGGCATCGCTCCAGGCAGCTATGATGTAATGATTTCTGATTCAAATAATTGTCTTTCTGCTGCTCAAACTGCTGTAATTTCAGAAGGTGCCTCTATCTTAATTACTATGAGTCCTGATGAGTTTACCATTAGGTTAGGTGAAGAAGTGCAATTAGACCCTATTGTGGACCCGCAACCTTCACCCGGAGAAACATATATTTATTCTTGGGAGTCTGGTCAATATCTAACTTGCAATGATTGTGCAAACCCTGTAGCCAAACCCGTTGTTACAACTTCTTATCAGGTTTCTGTAGTAAACGAAGCCGGATGCTCTGCCACAGACCAGGTGATTGTGATAGTTGAAAACAACCTCTTATTATATGTTCCAAATGCCTTTACTCCAAATGGAGATGGGGTGAATGATCTGCTTCAAGTGTTTGGTGTTTCTGTAAGTAAAGTGGATTTCAGCGTATTTGACAGATGGGGCGAAATGGTGTTTTACATGAACACTTCAGACCTTTCTCAAGGATGGGACGGAACATACAGAGGCAAGCCTCTACCTAACGATGTTTTTGTTTTTTATCTCACCGCAACCTTTGAAGACGGACAGGAAAAAACGTTAAAAGGAAGTGTTACTATTTTGAGATAGAAAAAAGATTCCTAACTTCGGCAACAAGAAACCAATTATGAAAAAACTCGCCATTATCGCCTTGCTTTTTGTAAGCTCTTTTCCTTCATTTGCGCAAGACCCTCACTTTTCTCAATATTGGGCAGCGCCATTGTATCTGAACCCTGCAATGACAGGAGTTTTTGGGTGCAATTACCGCTTCACTGCTATTTATCGCAGCCAGTGGAACAGTGTTTTGAAAAATGAAGCCACTCCCATGTATCGCACTATTCAGGCATCTTACGACATGCGCTTTAACAAAGGCATTTGGAAAGATGACGCCATGGGTGTTGGGTTAATGTTCTATAGCGATAAAGCCGGAGAATCTCAATTCGGCACTAATCAATTGAACTTTTCTTTCGCATATCTAAAATCTCTGAATCGCCAAAAAAACAATTATCTGAGCCTTGGCTTCCAAGCCGGTGCTGCGCAGAGAAGTATGAAAGGCGATTTGCGCTTTGGCAGTCAGTTTGACGGAGAAGGTTATAACCCGGCATTACCAAGCGGTGAGGTATCGAATTTTGAAAACTTTATGTTTTTCGATATTAATGCCGGTGCATTTTGGTATTATGCCCCTAAGAAAAGAACCAATTTCTACTCAGGATTTTATGCATATCACCTCAACAGACCAAGCCAATCATTCTATGGTGGCAACGATGCAAAAATGTATATGAAAGTAGGATATCATGGAGGTGTGCAATTCCCAATGGGAACTCAAGTAGATTTATTGCCAAGTATTATGGTAATGAATCAAGGTCCGGCAATTGAAACCAATATCGGAACCATGATTAAATGGTTCTTCGACCCTGCTAGTCCTGCCGGAAACGCTTTCTACTTTGGTCCTTACTACAGAATTGTTCGCGGCATAAGCAGCCCATTGAATAGCGATGCATTGATATTGGCAGCCAGAATGGATTATGCCAGTTTCACTTTCGGAATCAGCTACGATTTGAACTTCTCTGAATTAACAGATGCTTCTAATGCCCGTGGCGCTTTTGAAGTTACTGCCGCTCATATCGGTTGTTTCAAACAAAGAAACAAAGCACATTTCTGCCCAAGATTCTAAAAGAAAATGAATCATAAACTAAAAACAAAAAAACCGCAAATATTTGCGGTTTTTTTGTTTTACACAGAGCTAATCAAAATGTTTTGTTTTAATTGCATGATTTATTTCGGGTCAATTCCATTTTTTGTGGAGTAACAGATAAAAGATTAGATTTCGGGTATAA
>CAZFFP010000050.1:0-27662 GCA_964518215.1 uncultured Chitinophagaceae bacterium | reverse complement strand
AATACTCTCAACCTCTTTTTTAACTAACTTTCAAAAATGTTCGGAGGGCTGTGATGTAAAATACAATGTTTGTAATTCTCATACTATAAGAGAATCTTTGCCAATTAATTAAACACCATGCGAAGCTATCAGGAAACTTTAGACTATCTCTATACCCATTTGCCTGTGTTTCAGCGCGTGGGAAATTCCGCCTATAAAAAAGACCTTAAAAATACTTTGTTATTGAGCGAAGCCATTGGAAATCCGCATGAAAAATTACCATGTATTCATGTAGCAGGAACCAACGGAAAAGGCTCTGTTTCACATATTCTTGCCGCTATTCTGCAAGCACACGGATATAGAGTGGGCATTTACTCCTCGCCTCACTACAAAGATTTCAGGGAGCGAATAAAAATCAATAACAAATACATCAGCGAACAGGCGGTGGTTGATTTTACAGAAAAAATGAAAGGCTATTTTGAAACAGTTAAACCATCATTTTTTGAAGCCACTGTAGTAATGGCATTCGATTATTTTGCAAAAGAAAAGGTGGATTTTGCGGTTATTGAAGTGGGATTGGGCGGCAGGTTAGACTCTACCAATATTATTACGCCTTTAATTTCGGTGATTACCAATATCAGCTACGACCACATGGATATATTGGGCGATACGCTCGAAAAAATTGCCGGAGAAAAAGCTGGTATTATTAAACCCGAAGTTCCGGTGGTGATTGGAGAAACGCACCCCGAAACCATGAACTTGTTTTTGAAAATTTCCAAAGAAAAAAACGCCCCTTTAATTTTTGCCGACCAGCAGGTTCAGTTGCAAACCATTGAAAACAACCCTGAAGGTATTTGTGCCGGATATGAAATTAAACTCAATGAAAATGAATCGTTCGTGCGCGAATATTGCTCTGATTTAACCGGGCGATTTCAGGCAGAAAATATCAGAACGGCTTTGGCTGCCATTTTTGTTTTAAAAAACAGCTTGCCGATAAATTATGAAAAAATTAGCGCGGGAATATTAAATGCCAGAACCGCCACAGGATTAATCGGCAGGTTTCAAGTTATTCATCATAACCCCATGGTGATTTGCGACAGCGCTCACAATGAAGGTGGTATTCGTATGCTGTTGAAAGAAATTGACGAAATAGGTTTTGAACAACTGCATATTGTTTTTGGAACCGTTCAAGAAAAAGACCTTTCAAAAATACTGCCCCTACTTCCTAAGTATGCAAAATATTATTTCTGCAAAGCCAACCTCCCCCGTGCGCTCGATGCTCAGCAATTGAAAGAAAAAGCAATGGAATATGAATTAACCGGAAGCGCTTATGCTAATGTGGCTGCCGCTTATGAAGCAGCCTTAGACCAAGCATCTGCTTCTGATTTAGTAGTGGTTACCGGAAGTATTTTTGTGGTTGCAGAAGTTGTTTAATTTCATGACTACCGGCTCACTTCCGATACGCTCCCACCCTCTTCCATCTTCAATTGTTGTTGTAAATATTTGGCAGTTCTGTCGGGTCCGTTAGGACTCCAGCCGGGCGGCATGAATATATATCCGAGTTTTTCTTTGAATGTTTTTGATTTTTTTATATCGCGCCAGATATTGGCAAACTCATGTGTGGCAATAATCAGCGGATTATATGTGTGGATGTTTTCAGTAATGCCATAAATGGGTTTTTCCTTTTCTAATTCTTCCTGAAAGGTGCCGAAAAGCCGGTCCCAAATAATTAAAACTCCGGCATGATTGCGGTCTAAATAGCGAACATTAAAAGCATGATGCACTCGATGGTGCGATGGCGTATTAAAGAACCATTCCAACACGCCTAATTTTCCTATAAATTGTGTGTGTTGCAAAAACTGATAAATCAAACTCAGCGAAATCATAATCATAATCATGAGCGGAGGAAATCCCACCAAAGGCATCCACAACCAAAACACATATTTATACAACTGCTCTGCCCAGCTTTGTCGCAAAGCAGTGGAAAAATTCAAGCGCATGGATGAATGATGATTCACGTGTGCCGCCCACAAAATTCTCACTTCATGGCTCAGGCGATGATGCCAGTAGAAGCTGAAATCATCAGCAAAAAAACACAAAATCCAAACCCACCAATCGTAACCCATTTGAAAGGGCGAAATACTGTAAAGCCCGGTGAACACAACAAAAGCCAATATTTTCATGGCTAACCCGATAACCACAGAACCCAAGCCCATCGTGATGCAGGCAATACTGTCTTTTATTTCATAAATATCTATGCGCTCTTTTGCCGCTATTACCAGTTCAATGAGCATGGCAATAATAAAAAAGGGGAAAGCGTAAGCAACGGGGTCTTGGAAAATATTCATTGTAAACAAAAAATTATTTTTTCAGATTTTCTTTTTTTAAAAAACACCCTCAATCCACACTCAATCTGAATTCAGATTTTTGAGTAAATACGCCATGAAAACGGGCAAACCAAAAAGCAGAAATTCCAAATACTGTAACTAATGGTGCCAATCCATACCAAACCCATGAAGCTTCCTGAAACAACAAGTAAAATGTTACTGACACCATGAGCAATCGAAAAAACTCTGAAACAAATGCCCATCGTTTGCTTTCCATAATTCCGCCAATATTGGTAAGCGAAAAAATAATGAGCAAAACCAACAACAATTGCAACACAAAATCGAATGAAGTGAGATTGAATAAAAACCAACTCGTTCCTAAGATAATAAGCGCAAAATGCATAAACACATAATAACTCAAACTTTTAGGAATTTCAGTATTGTATTTATGAAAAGTTTGAGTGGTAACTTCTTTTGGAATTTCTACACCACCCAATTCATCGGGTTTCCATCCGGGTTGTTTAAACAGCATGTTCATGCGTTTTTTAAAATCTTTCACTTTCATTACATCGCGAAACAAACCAATCCAGTATTCAAAATTCACCCAAATGGGGTTCCAGCTTTTGGGCTGTTTGGTGATGCCATAAATCACTTCTTCCTCTTCAGTCTGAAAAGTGCCGAACATTCTGTCGAAAATGATGAGTGTGCCGCCATGATTGCGGTCAATGTATTTCGGATTTACGCCATGATGCACCCGGTGATGCGAAGGCGTGTTGAAAACATATTCAAAAGCCGGATGCATTTTGTTGATAAACTTGGTATGAATCCAAAACTGATAGAGCGTTTGAAACGATGCTACCGTAATAAACAACAAAGGGTCGAAGCCGACAAAAGCCAGCGGAATATAAAACACCCATGAAAAAGCGCCCTGCACCCAAGCCTGTCTTAATGCAACAGTAAGATTGTATTCTTCGCTTTGATGGTGCACAATATGACTGCCCCACATCACCGAAATTTCATGTGCCAGCCGATGAAACCAATAGTAGAAAAAATCAACGCCTACGAACAGCAGAACCACCGTCCACCAAGTGTTGGGTATCATACCTTTGAAAGGCGAATAATGCTCAAATATGAAAGCGTAAGCGCCAAAGGTGAGCACTTTCAGGAAAATACCTGTCAATTGCGAGCCTACTCCGCAACTGAGATTGGTAACCGCATCGTTCAGGCGGTAATAATTGGTTTTTCTTATTTTGTCCAAAAACAACTCAATGCCTATGAGCAGAAAAAAAACCGGAATGGCAAGAACTATATAATTCATGTGTAACTTTTCGGGCTATTAAATTACTGAGAATAACAGGTAGTTGAAAGGAATAGTTGATAATAATATTTACAAATGATATTGGGCAACACCCTCGTGTCTTTTTGCAGGCGGAAATTTTTCTGATAAATAGCTAAATTACCGCTCTCAATAAGCAACAGAAATGCAAAACAGCAAACTCATCGAACTTCTGAAAACTTTCACTGCCAAAGAATGGCGCGAAAGTAGCGAGTGGGTATATGCCGATTATTTCAACAAACACGAAGAATTGAAAAAGCTGTTCGACCATTTGCGAAAACTTGCACCGCGTTTTCACCACAAAAAAATTGCTCGTGAAAATGTGTATCGGGCGCTGTTTCCAAAGAAAAAATATGATGAAAAACATCTGAATCATCTCATGAGTTTTTTGCTCAAACTTGTAGAGCAATACATCAGCTACGCGCACTACGAGCAGCAACCGCTCCGCTTCAATCTTCACCTTTTAGAGGCTTATTCGGCAAGAGGCTTAGACAAGCATTACAAGCAAATTCTCCAACAAACAAAAGCCAAACTGCAACAATATCCGCACCGCAATATGGATTTTTATTTTTTGCAGCATCAATTGGCAGAAATTGAAAACAGACATTTTCTGCAACAAAAAATAAGAAAGCATGATGAGCGGCTGCAAATTGCTGCCGACAATTTCGATTTGTATTACTTGTCTGGAAAGCTGAAATATTTCTGTGAAATGCAAGACCGGAAAATGTCGCTCGCAGCCAATTATGAATTGCACATGTTGCCCGAAATTACGGGCTATATCAGTCAACATTCCTTTTCGGAATATTCAGGCATTGAAGCCTACAAGATTATTTTGCAAATCCTCGAAACGCCCGATACGACAGAGCATTTTTTTCAACTGAAAAAATTTCTTCAACAAAACTCAGGGCATTTTCCTCCGGACGAACTGAAAGAATTGTATTTCTACGGAATCAATTACTGCATCAGAAAAGTAAATTCGGGCGAGCAGAATTTTCTCAAAGAATTGTTTACGCTCTACCGCGATGCTTTAACATCAGAGTTGCTTTTTGAAAATCATGAACTTTCGCCCTGGACTTACAAAAATCTGGTGGGCGTTGGCTTGCGATTAAAAGAGTTTCAATGGGTAGAAGAATTTATTCACGCTTATAATTCCAAACTATCGGAGTCGTTCAGAGAACATGCGCTGCATTACAACCTTGCGGAACTCTGCTACTATCAGGGCAATTTTGGAAAAGCCATGACACATCTGAACCGCGTAGAATTTTCAGACATCTACTATTCCTTCGATACCAAAAAAATGATGCTGAAAATTTATTTCGAGCAAGACGAAACAGACGCGCTGCTGTCGCTGATTGTTTCTTTCAGAACATTTATTAAACGCAATCAGTCGCTCTCGGAAGCCAACCGATTGGCTTATGAAAATTTCATTTTGGTGATGCAGCAGTTTGTGAAGTTTCAACAACAAAAATCTGCGCCCGAATTGTTGAAAAAAATTGAAACCCTGAAACCCCTTGCCGACCGCAACTGGCTTTTGGAGCAATACCATAAAAAATTCAGGAAGTAAAAGAATGCTTATTTCTTAGGGCAATCTTTGCAGGACGACTTGCCTTTTTTGTATTTTTTGCAGCATTTCTTCTTGCTGCAATCGCACGAAAAGCAACCCGCTAAAGGGGTAGCGCAAGTAGCTTGCTGAAATCGGACAAGTTTTTTAGAAAAATTTCTTTGCATGTTTTCCTGATAAGCACAGCAAAAATACGAAAATGATTACTCACCAAACCTGGGTCGGATGCTGCGTTGAGATTTTTTTTCAGCATGTAATTTCTTTTTTTTCAATCTGGTCTGCACCGATGCTGCCGAAGGACGGGAGGCTTTTCTGATTTTTCGCGGGCGAAAAGCCGTTTTCAGCAACTCTGAAAACATCTTTACGGCAGCCTCTTTGTTTTGCAACTGCGAGCGACTTGCCTGAACCACCAAATGCAATACTCCTGCATCGTCTATGCGCTTTTGCAGCCTGTTCAAAATTATTTCGCGTTGCTCTTCATTCAATACGGGGCAATGCCTTACATCAAAAAGCAATTCCACTTTCGATTCTACTTTGTTGACATGTTGCCCGCCTTTACCGCCACTTCGGGAAGTTTTAAAATCGAGATGTTTAATTATTGCCGGAATATCAGGAAGCATTTTCTGAAAATTCATTATCGAATGAAACAAAGAAATTAATCCACAAACTGCGCGAAGTGCGATACAGCCACGGAGTTATAAAAACCTGAACTACCAGCAACAATAGTATGGAATTTCGGAAGGAAACATCGAACAGAATATACCACACCGCAAACTGTGGCAAGGCAATGAAAACGGCTATGCTATAGCTCAAATACATGGCTCCGTAATAAAAACCCGGCTCTAAAATGAACGACTGTCCACATACTTTACATCTTTGAGGCGTATATCCAATGAAACTGTAGTTTTTCTCGCCCGATTGAACAAACAAATCGCCCTCATGGCATCGCGGACACTTCCATTTCAATATACTGTAGGCTTTGGTTCCTTTTTTCAGCATGTGCAAAGATGCTCCATAATTTATTCGAATAAAAGCTTCGCTTGACATTTTCCAGAGCTTATCAGGCTTATGAGACAACCTCTCAAATTTGACACTAACATTGAAAATTGCCTGCTATAAGATTTGTAAATACTGAAAAGTTTCTTTTTGAAAATCTGAAACCGTAGTGCAGAAGTTATTGGGTGCCGAAATTTTGCAGCACGATATTTTTGCGCATTGATAAGCAAGACAGAGAAAAGTATTTATGCATTGTTCGCAAGAAGTGGATGAACGGCAAGCCTCATCGTAAAACCGTTTACAATCTTGCCGAAGTCGGTCATTATAAACCCTTGCATTTCAAGCGCTTCGGCACTAAACTTCACTAGCTGAACGATGGCAATCTAAGCGAAATATTAGATGGTGCACTAAAAGAATTGGAGCACTATAAATATGACTATTTTCAGTTATTCAGCAAAGTATTTGCATATTATCATTTAGTTTTACTGCCGGAAAAATCTCACTGTTTATTTATAGTTTAAGATTTTTACCTGCACTATAAATGAATGGCTAATACATATCCCCCACAAGTAGCAACATCCACTACCGCCCATAAAAACAAACCTGAAGCTTCAGTTCTTATTTTTTGTTCTAAAGAATCGCTTATAAGAATTGAAGTAAATTTATTCCCAACTGTATCACATGACTACTATACCGCTCCAAACAACACCTTTTACGCCACCGCTAATTAAAGATTACATTGAAGAAAAAAAAGCGCTTCAATCTTTTTACAACCGATACCCTACTGTTGAAAATTTCAAAATTCAAATGGAAGAAAAAGGCAAACAGTTTCATCATAGGGAAGTCTTAGTGGCTGCACTGCTGAAGCAGTATGAAAATTGTCCGGCTGCTGATGCAGTGAAAAACAATATTCAGGCGCTTGCTGCCTCCAACACTTTTACGGTAACTACCGCCCACCAGACAAATATTTTTACCGGACCGCTGTATTACATCATAAAGATTGCCCACGCCATTAAACTTTCTGTTGAATTAAAAAAGCATTATCCCGATTTTCATTTTGTGCCCGTGTATTGGATGGGCTGCGAAGACCACGATTTTGAAGAAATAAATCATTGCTATGTTTTTGGAGAAAAATATGAATGGACCGATGCTCAGGGAGGAGCCATAGGCAGGCATCATACCAAAGGTTTATTAACCATTGTAAACACACTGCGCGAAAAGTTGCAAGGCTCAACTCATGCCAACGAAATACTCGATTTGTTTCAAAAAGCCTATGCTCAACAAGAAACCCTTGCCGATGCCACCCGAGTTATTGTGAATGAATTATTCGGGAATTATGGTTTGGTGGTCATCAATCCCGATGATAAAAATCTGAAACAACTTTTTTCGACAGTAATTTCTGAAGAACTGAAAAATGAATCTTCATGGATTGCGGCTGAAGCAAGTTCCGGTAAACTCGAAAGTCTGGGTTATCAGCCTCAGGCATTTGCCCGCCCGGTAAATCTGTTCTATTTGGAAAAAAATATGCGGGAACGCTTGGTTCGAAATGAAGCAACAAAAATGTTTGAAGTATTGAATACCTCACTGAAATTCACTGAAAAAGAAATTTCAGCATTGGCTTCATCCGCACCCGAAAAATTTTCACCGAATGTATTTTTGCGACCGTTGTATCAGGAAACCATACTCCCCAATCTGGCATATATAGGCGGTGGCGGAGAGTTAAGTTATTGGTTGCAGCAACAACAAATTTTTGAGGATCATCATACCGTTTTCCCAATGCTTATACTCAGAAATTCTTTCATTTTTTCAGATGCCAATACCGACAGAAAACTCGAAAAACTAAGCCTTTCCGTAACTGATTTTTTTGTTCATGAAGATGAAATAATCAGAAAATTTATGGAACAAAACAGCGCATTGCCCGAATTTTCAGAAGAAATCGGTTCACTTAAAAAAACTTACGCTTCTATTAAAGCAAAGGCGCTCAGTGCGGATGCTACGCTAGAAAAAGCCGTTGAATCGCAGTTGCAACAAGCACTCAACAATATGGATGCATTAGAGAAAAAAATATTGCGCGCTCAAAAACAAAAAGAAGAAACTTCTGTAAATCAGATAAAAGCCGTGAAAAACAAATGGTTTCCCGCAGGCAAACTGCAGGAACGCCACGAAAACTTTTTGCCCTATTATGCTTCCGAAGGAAAATCTTTTATAGAAAAAATAATATCCGATATTGAGCCTTTAAAAGCAGTGTTGATAACCAACTGATGTATTTTTTGAAACTATAACCACATATTTGCTCTCGTGCCACGATTGTCAGAAAAAGAACAAATTCTTATTCACGCCATATTGGAAGTGTATCGCCAGTTAATTGCCGAGCGATACAACTATGCGGCATTGAAAACCAACAAAATTATTCCGAGATATATTACTGAAGAAATGGTCGATTCCATTCGCGATTTTTTTCTGAACGATGTGTATCCCGATATGGAAAAGCGAGAAAGAATTGAGGAGGCATTTGAAACCTTGAACAACTACGTTTCGCAGCCTGCCAAAGCCTTTGGGCTGTTTGGAAGCGTGGCAAGTGCGCTGTTTATTTTCGGCAGACATTTGCCGGCAGCCATCAATGCAGGAGTGGTTACGCTGCAATCGTTTTTAGATGCCCGAAGACTCGAAAACAAAATTCTTGAAGCCGCCCATCAAAATCAATTAGGACAAGCGCTCACCCTCGAAGACCTGAAAAAATGTATTGTAAATATTCCGCGCACCGAACTCGAAAATTTTCTGCGCGATGTGGAACAAATGTTTTTGTTGATGTCGGACACTCAACTTTTGCAAAAAACCTTGCGAATCATTGATATGGTGATTGAACGGATGAAATCAAAGCCTAAACTTTATTCTGAAAAAGAAATAGCAGGTATTGAGTTGGGCAGAAATATTCTTCAGAATGGATTAAATCTATTTAAAAACTACGATTTAGAGACCAGAAAAGTCATCGCCCGAACTATTTACGATGTGGAAATGTCTTTCATAAACAATTTGTATTCACAGTATAAAGATTAATTTTGCACTATGCTGAAGTATCTGGCAACATCATTTATTCTACTCATTTCTGTTTCGTTATTCGCTCAGGATAATAATTGGAAACTCGAACGTGAAAAAAACGGTATTCGCATTTTCACCCGCAAGGGGTCAAGCATGAAAGATTCCAAAGCTGAGCTTTTTGTAAAAAGCAGCCCACAGGAAATAGTTGCGGAATTTAAAAAAATTGATGGGCACAACAATTGGATGCATCGAATTGTATCCTGCGAATTGATAAAAAAAATGAGCGAAAACGAATTTGTGGTTTATTATGTCGCTCACGCTCCGTGGCCCGTTTCCAATCGAGATATTGTTGCACACTATACCATAAAAAAATTCCCCAACGGCAACTACACTATTTATGCTCAGGGAAAATCAGATTTGATTCCTGAAAAAAATGGCTTGATTCGTATCAAAAGATTATCTGCCACATGGGATTTAGAGAAACAAGCCGATGGCACTACCAAAATCACTTATATCACCTCGTCTGAACCGGGGGGCAGTGTTCCCGAATGGCTGACCAACTCATCGGCTTTAGAAGCGCCTTATCAAACTGTGCTTTCCTTGAAGCTGATTGTTGAAAAATAGTTTTTCTTTGCTGAAAAATTCTCTATGTCATTTACTGATATTATAAATTACAAGCCGGCAAGGCTTTTTATTTTCTTAGGCGGATTTTTTGTAACCAATGCACTCATAGCAGAGTTTATTGGGGTGAAAATATTTTCGCTCGAAAAAACTATGGGCATTGCTCCCATTGAAATGACTTTTTTCGGAGTGGGAAATTTATCGTTCAACCTTACCGCAGGCGTATTGCTTTGGCCCTTTGTATTTGTACTCACCGATGTTATTAATGAATATTACGGCAGACGAGGCGTTAAAATGCTTTCGTTTCTAACGGCAGGACTCATTTCTTATGCATTTATCATGTTTTTTATCGGCATCAAAACCATTCCCGCAGATTTTTGGATTACCACTAAATCTGAAGACGGTGTTAACGATATGAACCGCGCATTTGCCGTCATCTTCGGGCAGGGCTTATGGATTATTGTAGGTTCGTTAGTGGCTTTCCTCATCGGGCAGCTGGTAGATGTCATGACTTTTCACCGCCTGAAAAGAATTACCGGAGAAAAAATGATTTGGTTGCGCGCTACCGGTTCCACTTTGGTTTCTCAGTTTATAGATAGTTTTGTAGTGCTGATTATTGCCTTCTACATAGGTGCAGGCTGGAGCTTAAAATTGGTATTGGCAATTGGCATTGTCAATTACCTATACAAGTTTTTTATGGCAGTGGTAATGACTCCTGTCATATACCTGATGCACTTTGCCATCGAAAAATATCTTGGCGAAGCTACCGCTACCGAAATGAAGAAAAAAGCAATGGAATCGAGCCTTTGATTAGCGGGTGGCAAAAGCCAACTGCGGGCGTGTTTTTTTCAGGTATTCAAAACTACCGAACATAACACCGATATAGAAAAAGTCGGCAATTAAATTGGTGCGATGAAAAGGAATGGCTGCAACGTAGCAACTTATTAAACCCTGAATGGTGAAGCCATAATAACCTTCAGCCCACACAGCAAAATTAGAAACGAAGAAAAACACCAAAGAGGCTGCTAAGCCGCCCCCTAAAACTCTGAAAAAACCAATGTTTTTCTTTACCCAAAAACCAACGGCTACCGTAAGCGCAAATGCCACATAAACAAAAGGCATACTGAAGTGAAAACCGGGCGTGCTGCCGGCACCGGTAATGTACGAAAACTGAAGTATCAAATCGCTGAAAAGCATAGCGGCTACCGGAAATAAAAAGGCAGTTGATTTTTTGTTGAAATAAGCGCCCCCAAACAATGCCATAGCTCCAATGGCGGTAAAATTTTCAGGATGCGGCAACAATCGGGTAAGTGCTGCAACAATTACAAAAAAGCTAATCAGATAAATATTATTTTTTGGGCTTTCCATGTGGTGTATTTTTCACAAACTTAGTGTAATTAAAAAAGATGAACAAACATATTTTTGCCCATTTATGGCATTGTTATAACAAAAATATTTTTTGGGAAGGAAGGATTTTCAACTGTTTCACTAATTATAAATGGGAAGAAAACAACCTGCTGTTAATTCTATATTTTTAAACAAATTTTCAACAAGCATGAAAAAGTTTATGCATTATCTTCATCGCAGCTAATTCAATATTTTATGGTTTCCGTATGGCTGCTTACATATAACATACTGGCATTTTTAGCCTGGTTGTTTTTTCTTTTAAGCGTATCGCATTATGATTTAACCCTCAACAAGCAAGTGTTGTGGCTGCTGAATATTGCACAAATATTGGCTGTTTTCGAAATTATTCATGTAGCGCTGAAATGGGTGAAATCGCCATTATTAACTACTATTCTGCAAGTCAGTTCGCGCTTAATCATTTTATTGTTCATCAATATTATTCCTACCGAACAATTAGGCAGCATAGGTTGGATGGGATTCAGATTAGTAGCCCTTGCATGGGGGATTACAGAGGTGATTCGCTACGCCTATTATGCAACCCTGCTTAAAAACAAAGTGCCGAAACTGATTTTGTGGTTGCGATATACATTATTCATTATTCTATACCCAACAGGAGTAACAGGCGAAATGCTTATTGTGTATCGCTATGCTGAGCTTGGCGGGTGGCAAATCAGCATTGTAAATGTGCTGTTGGTGGGTTTGGTTTTGTCTTATGTGGTTTTCTTTCCGAAGTTATATATGTATATGTGGAAGCAGCGTAAAATCAAACTCAAACCGGAAGATGAAGAAGAGTAGCGGTATCCCTTCATTTCATTAGTTAATTCTTTCTTAATAATTGTTACCTAAGCCCCGAAAGCAAAACGGTTTCGTGCTTATTTAATATTTTTGCCCACTTATGAACAAAAATGCAATGCCTTCTTATTCATTCCATACCGAATTCAAGAGCGCGCTCATTGCAAAAGTTCTGTTATTTTGTTTCGCATTATTTTGTCTGAATACTACCATTTTACAAGTCAGCTTAAAATTTCCCGGCATTGCGCAATTGCTTCAAAACTGTGAGCGGGAAGAAGAAGTGAATTTAGACCTTTCTCAGGAAATGACTCCCGGAAGCGAATCATCATCTAACAATGGTTCGGGCAATGGAAGTCAGGAAGAAATTAAAGGAGAAGACAACAGCTTTGCTTCTTACAAAAGCAAGCCCTTTCATTTTGGTTTTATTGTTTTAAAAAAATCGGGTAATTTTTCTTTAGATGCCTTTCAATGGAGACATGCAGGAAAAATACACACTCCCCCGCCCGATTTCGCTGCTTAATCTAAATTTTGGTTCTCGTGCCTCATCTATTCTTTTATCAAAAGAATACTCACTAATTTTCTAATACTTTACACGCTATAATTTTATGAAGGAATATTTCAAGGATATTAAATATGATTTGCCTGCCGGGTTAGTGGTCTTTTTGGTGGCTTTGCCCCTTTGCTTGGGCATTGCACTGGCTTCCGGTGCGCCACTTTTTGCAGGCTTACTTACAGGAATAATCGGTGGAACCATAGTTGCCGCTATGAGTGGATCGCAATTGAGCGTGAGTGGTCCGGCAGCAGGGCTGACAGTTATAGTATTATCTGCTATTAATGATTTAGGAAGTTACGAAGCGTTTTTATTGGCAGTAGTGTTTGCAGGCATCTTGCAAATTGTTTTTGGCTTAGTAAAAGCGGGAACCATTGGCAATTTCTTTCCTTCGAGTGTCATTAAAGGCATGTTGGCAGCCATTGGAATAATACTCATTCTGAAACAGATTCCACATGCTTTCGGTTATGATGAAGACTATATTGGCGATATGACATTTGAGCAAGCCGACAAACAAAATACTTTTACCGAATTGCTCAACATGATTTACTATAACGCTCCGGGAGCCATACTTATCAGCGTTTTATCATTGCTTATTTTAATTCTTTGGGAAAAACCTTTCTTTAAAAAATTCACTTTGATGCCCGGACCATTGGTAGTGGTAATTGTTGGTGTTGTTTTAAACCAGGCATATCTTACCATATATCCCGAAATGTATCTTCAAAACAATCATTTAGTTTCTGTTCCGGTAGTGAGAGATTTTTTGGAATTTAAAGGATTGTTTAGATTTCCGGATTTTTCTCAAATAATGAATAAAGAAGTTTACTTTGCCGCTATTACCATTGCTATTATAGCAAGTATTGAAACATTGTTAAGTGTAGAAGCTATTGACAAACTTGACCCTCAGAAAAGAAATACCCCGCCCAACAGAGAACTTTTTGCACAGGGGACAGGGAATATACTTTCGGGTTTATTAGGCGGCATACCAATGACTGCAGTTATAGTTCGCGGCTCTGCTAATGTAACTGCAGGTGCCAGAACAAAAAATTCTGCCATCTTTCATGGCATTTTACTTTTCGTTTCATTTCTGCTCATTCCGGGACTCATCAATTTGATTCCTTTGGCAGCATTGGCGGCAGTATTATTAATGGTGGGATACAAACTCAACAAGGTTGATTTGTATAAAAGTATGTGGAAATCGGGCTACGACCAATTTATTCCATTTATTGTAACTATTGTTGCCATTGTTTTTACAGACTTGCTTATTGGTATTGGCGTAGGTATGGTGGTTGCCATTCTTTTCATTATCAGCAGAAACATGAAAAACACTTATTCAGAAACTTTAGAAGGTCATGAATCGGGCGCACCATACTGTTTTGTGCTTTCTGAAGAAATGTCGTTCCTGAACAAAGGCAGCATGTTGGAATCGCTCGATAAAGTGCCCAAAGGTTCAACTGTAATTATAGACGGCAGCCGCTCTATTTATATTGATTACGATGTATTGGAAGTGATTCACAATTTTGTGGAAAATGCTCAATACAAAAACATTACTGTGGAGTTAAAGAATATTCCTGATTTTCCTGGTTAATAATCAGTTATAATCCGGCTTTTCTTTTCTTGCAAAAAATCAATTTGCAACTGTAATTTCCTGAATTTCGGTTTCTTTCCGAGCCGATATTCTATGAAACACCATGCAGGCAGTCATATCTCCGGCAACGTTTACGGCTGTTCTAAACATACCCAATAATCGTTCTACTCCAATAATTACCGCAATAGCAGTAATAGGTATGCCAACACTGCTCAAAACGGTTCCTAAAACAATTACTCCGGCACCCGGTGCCGATGGCGTTCCGATAGATGCGGCAACAGTAGTAACAACAATAAGCAACAAGCTCATAAAGCTGAGTTCCAAGCCATACATCTGCGCCAAAAAAATGGTGGTAACCACCTGATACACGGCAGTGCCATCCATATTAATAGTAGCCCCCACAGGAATGATGAAGCGGGCTATATGTGGTTTCACGCCTAATTTTTCTTCGGCAGTTTTTAAGCTTAATGGCATTACTGCTGCCGAACTTGCCATTGAAAAAGCCAACAATAACAATTCACGAACCGAACTGAAAAAGTTTTTTACCGAAGTCTTTGCAACGATTACTAATAATGAAACATAAAACAACATTAAGAACGACAATGCCACCAATACCGCCAACACATACATTGCCAATCCGGTGATAGCACCAATGCCAACTTTAGCTGTTACCTGACAAAGCAAGCCGAATACTGCCAAAGGCGCAATTTTCATTGCCCATCGGGTTACCGTAATACAAATTTCCTGAATGGAAAAAAGCAGTTTCACCACAGGCTCAGCAGTGCTATCGGGCAGCGTTACCAATGCCACGCCCACCACAATTGCAAATATTACAATGCTCAGCATTTCGCCCATCACCATTGATGCCAGAGGATTGGATGGCAATAAATCTGTTATAAATTGCGGAATATTACTAGAGGTAGCCGGCTGATTCACAACTTCTGGAATAGTGTCTGAAGCTGCTGCAAGCAAACCGGCAGCATCTATATAATTTCCGGGGCTAATCAAAAGCGCTACAATAACCCCTATGATAATGGCAGCAAGAGTTGTACTCACGAAATATAGTCCTACTTTAGGTCCGGTTCGTTTCAACAACTCCTTATCATCGCCACCCGCTATGCCCTGAATAATGGAACTCACCACCAAAGGAATCATAATCATCTGTATCAGTCTGATAAATAAATTGCCCGGCAAAGCAATCCAATTCGTAATAATTTGAGAATGTTCGGGCGTTACCCAGCCGGTTTCGCTGCTCAATAAAATGCCCGCACCAATACCCAATATCATACCGATCAATACTTTCAGCCAAAGCTTACTTTCAACTAAAGTTTGCAGCAGTTTTGCCAGGTCTTTTAGTGGTGTAACTTTCATTTAAGTTTTTTACTTCTGGTTAGAGCCAACATAGGTATGTGTTCAAAACTTTCAGCCTGTGCTTTCAAAGCGGCAAAGTTAATGGGTAATGGTAAAAAGTTTTTCCAGATACTGAAGTTCCTATCATTACACGGACAATACAAATAAGGGTTTAAAAGGTAAAATAGAAATTACTTATCTTGAATAAAGTTTGTAAACGATGAGCAGACGCTTCCTGTTGTTTCGGTTCATAGCGGACGCTAAGACCAGTGGGGGCGATTCTAAATTCATTTATGAGGCAAATTGATGGAGCGACAAAGTTAATAGGTAATAGTAAATAGTTTTTTGAAATGCGATTCGATAAAAACAAAAGATAAACCTCAAAAATCAGGTGGTTGCAAATATTTAAAATGCCCGTTCGCTTGAATCAAATGCCTCACTTTTTCGGTTTCTTTCAGAATGGGAATTACTTTGTTCAGGTGCTTATAAATCATTTTTTGTCGTTCAACTTCTTTTCGCAGGCATAGCAATTCGTATTCTTCTTCTAATTTAAATCCAACATAATGAGCAATAGAAAAAGTATTCATTAGCTCTATTGCTGGAATTTTATTGGGAGATACATTGATTGTTTCATGAAGTTCATGAACGAGTTTAAAAATTTTTTCAGACAGATTCGGGTCGGAATCGGTGTTTTCTTTCATCCATTTAACCGAAGCAGCCGAATACAATCGGTCTGAAAAATCTTTGATAATGGCAGTGATTTTAAAAATTCTGATGCCTTTGATGGTAACATCCATTTCACCATTGGCATAAATGCGATGAATTTTCACCAGTTCCACTTCGGTTCCATAGTTGCTCAAATTTCCTTCTATGTATGGCGGAATGCCAAAATTAATTCCTTGTTCAATACTATCGTTAATGAGTTGCTTGTAACGAGGCTCAAAAATGTGAATGTTCAGTTGCTCGTTCGGATATATGACCAACGCCAAAGGAAAAATAGGAAGAGAGGTTTCCATTTATTGAATTGTATTGAAAACTACTCATTTTTCTTAATAATAACACTCGAAATAAGTTTGCAATAAATATGGCTTTCAAAATCTTTCTTATTTTCGGCTCGAATAAAAAAACTAACCATGAAAAAAACATTTCTACTTGTAGTGATTCTCCTTACTGTTTTAGCCGTGAATAATTCTTTTGCTCAAAAGAAAGAAAAAAAGAAAAGCAAAAAAGAATTGGCTCAAGAAGCGTTGTTGGAATCTGCCATAAAACCTTATCAGGAAAGAATTGAAGAGCTTGAAAACAAGATCAGCCTCAGCGATAAAGAAATGAAAAAGTTAGACAATGAAATTAAAATTCTGGAAGAAGAAAATAAATTGCTTCAAACAGAATTGAATGAACTGTCGCAAATGTTGGAATCGGGACCTGTGGGCACCGGTGGAGGTTCACAAGCAAGTGCAACACCCGAAGGTGTGGTTTTTAAAATTCAATTGGGCGCTTACAACAATAGTGTAACCGGAGTGTTTTCAGAAGATAAATATCTTCAGGCAGAAAAAGCTGATGGCAGAAACAAATATGTAATTGGTCATTTTAATTATGAAGAAGCCAAAAAAGCCGTAGCCGATTTCAAAAAATTGGGCATTAAAGGCGCTTGGTTGGTTCCCTACAGAAACGGACAAAGAATATCTGATGCCGAAGCAGAACAATTGCTCAACTTCTCCATTAGAGACCAGAAGCGGAAGTAAACATCCGTTTGAATAAATCAAAAGCCTGAAGTCGGTTTTCATTAAATCTGCTTCAGGTTTTTTTGTGTAAAAAATTTATTCTTTTACAAGAAGTGCTGAAACACGTTTACTGTTTATAACTCCTTGAAAATCTCATAACTTTGCAACCAATATGAGAGTGTATTTAGACAATGCCGCTACCACAGCCTTAGACCCATTGGTTCTTGAAACGATGATGCCTTTTTTCACCGAAAAATATGGCAACCCATCGTCTATACACTCCTTTGGCAGAGAAGCCCGCTCTGCCATAGAAAAAGCGCGTAAATCTATCGCTCAGCGCATTCAGGCATCTACTGCCGAATTGTTTTTCACCTCCTGCGGCACCGAATCTGCCAATATGATATTATGTGGCGCAGTGAATCATTTGGGTGTTACAGATATTATTACTTCCAAAACCGAGCATCATTGCGTGCTGCATACTGCCGAATTGTTGGCACAAAACAAAAACATTCATCTGCATTATGTAGCGTTGGACGAAAAAGGAAATGTCAGGCTCGATTCGCTCGAAAAACTTTTAAAAACAATACCGGGGAAAAAATTGGTGGCATTAATGCACGGCAACAACGAAATAGGGAATATTTCAGATATTGAAGGCATAGGTAAATTATGCAAAGCATCAGAAACGCTGTTTTTTACCGACACCGTTCAAACTATTTCTCACTATCCTTTTGATATGCAGAAAATTCCCGCGGACTTCATTACCGGTTCTGCTCATAAATTTCATGGTCCGAAAGGCATTGGAATGGTATTCGTGAGAAGCGATGTAAAATTGCCTGCTTACCTGACAGGCGGAAGTCAGGAGCGCAATATGCGCTCGGGCACCGAAAATGTGGCAGGAATAGCAGGCATGGCAAAAGCCTTTGAATTGTGTTTCGACAATATGGAGGAACACGAAACCTATATCAGAAATCTGAAAAACCATTTCTGGAACAAACTACAAGAAAATATTCCGGGAATCAGTATCAACGGAAATTATGGGAGTAATGATTTGAGCACCGTTTTTAATGTCAGCTTTCCTTACAATGAAAAAGCGGACTATTTGTTATTCAATCTTGATATTGAAGGCATTGCAGTTTCGGCAGGAAGTGCGTGCAGTTCCGGCTCAAATGTTGGTTCGCATGTTTTGCAGGCATTAAATAGCCCTCAAAATCGTCCTTCCGTGCGATTTTCTTTTTCGCGCATGAATACCATTGATGAATTAGATTTTGCAATTGACAAACTTAGTTCGGTGTTTACAGTTGCCTAAAATGTTTTCAAAATCTTTGTTTATGCGTTTATTGTAGCTTTGCCCGAAATTAATGAAGCCCATGCAGGCAGCTAAAGCCATTATTCTAATGATGCGTCCGGCAAATCTTGGCATGATTGCCTTGACGCAACTGCTCATAAAGTTTTTTATCATAAATCCTGCATTGCAGTTTTCAAGAATAGAACCATCGCTTTCACTTTTCTGGTATCTGGTAATGGTGTTTGCCACAGTGCTCATTGCCGCTTCGGGCTATATCATCAACGACTATTTCGACCAAAAAACAGATTCGGTAAATAAACCTTTCCGCCTCATGGTGCATGATTATTTCACCAAACAGCAAATTATCAATATTCATCTGGGACTGAATTTTGTCGCGGTGGCTTTGGCATTTTCGGCAGCTATTGTAGCCGATAATTTCAGGCTCAGTTTTATTTATGCCGTTACAGCAGGTTTACTTTGGTTCTATTCGAGCTCGTTCAAAAAAATGTTTCTGATAGGAAACATCATTGTTTCGTTTCTCACAGCTTTAGTCGTGATGCTTCCCGTGATGTTCGAGCTACCTTCACTCATGCAGCAAAATGCTTTCGGGCAATACGACTCAATGAAAGTGCAAGCCATTGGAATTATTTTATACACCTCTACCGCCTATTTCATTTTCGCTTTGCTCACTACTTTTATACGCGAGATGGTAAAAGATATGGAAGACTTGAAAGGCGATATGGCAACAGGCGCTTCCACGCTTCCGGCAATACTGGGTTTACAGAAAACTAAACTAATTGCCGTTGGTTTTTGGCTGCTGCTGATGGTTTTAATCGGGTGGGTTCAGCAAATGTATTGGAACGAGGGGAGTCTGTTGAAACCTGTTTATTTGCTCATCGCTATTCAACTGCCTTCATTGGCGGGAATTTTTCTGCTCATAAAAACACAATTTCCCGAAGGCTTTGCAAAAATCAGTTTGCTGCTGAAAATTATTATGGTGTTCGGAATTTTATCAATGGCTGTTTTTTATTTTTTCAATCATTTATGAAAAGCACTTCGCGCAAAGTCATATTGGCATCCAAATCGCCCCGCAGAAAACAAATCATGGAATGGGCAGATTTTTCTTTTGAAATTATTACGCAAAATACTCCCGAAGACATTCCTGAAAATGCCGAGCCGCGCAGCGTTCCCGAATATCTGGCAAGCCTGAAAGGAAAAGCTGTGGCTGCCACAGTCGACCTCGAAAACTCTTTGGTGATTGCTGCCGATACGATTGTTTTGCTGAACGAAAAAATTTACGGTAAACCGGTTGACCGCAACGATGCCATTGCCATTCTGAAAGAGCTTTCGGGTAAAACGCACGAAGTAATTACGGGGGTTAGTTTGCATTGGAATCGCGAGCATCATTCGTTTTCAGAAACCACCCGCGTATGGTTCGATAATCTTACAGCCGATGAAATAAATTATTACATAGACACCTTTAAGCCCTACGACAAAGCAGGCGCTTATGCTATTCAGGAATGGATTGGCGTAACAACGATTAAAAAAGTGGATGGCTGCTTTTTCAACGTGATGGGTTTGCCCATGAACCGATTGTATCATGAAATGAAACGACTCGGCTTTGTTGCAGATTGATTAAATTCATTGCAACAAAACTTCAAAATGAAATATCTGTTCTTCATTTCATTATTGCTTTTCGTGTTACATTCTTATTCACAAACTGATGCTGATATGAAATCATATACCCTTGTAGTTCATGGTGGAGCGGGAACTTTATCGAAAGAATATTTCACTCCCGAAAAAGAAAAAGCCTATCATGAAGCGCTGAAAGAAGCTTTGATGTTGGGCGAAAAAATTCTGAAAGCAGGCGGTCATGCAATTGATGCCGTAGAAGCGGTGGTAGTGTTTCTGGAAGACCATCCGTTTTTCAATGCGGGCAAAGGCTCGGTGATGACTTTGGATGGCAAGTTTGAATTAGACGCATCCATTATGAACGGCAGCACCATGAAAGCCGGAGCGGTGGCACAAATAGGCAACGTTAAAAATCCGATTAAAGCCGCACGCTTAGTGATGGATAAAACCGAACACGTTTTTCTTTCGGGTAAAGGCGCTGAAAATTTCGCCTCGCGCCACGGTCTTACGCCTGTGGATACCAACTATTTTAAAACCGAAGAACGGTGGAAACAATTTTTGAAAATGAAAGAGCAGCAGGAACAACAAAAAGATACTGCACCACGTGGCATGATAGTAGCCAGTGGCGAAAAATACGGAACCGTTGGCGCGGTGGCTTTGGATATGCACGGCAACCTTGCGGCAGCCACCTCCACCGGAGGAATGATGAATAAGTTGCACGGAAGAATTGGAGACTCGCCTCTGATTGGTGCGGGAACCTATGCCGACAATGCGTTTGCAGCCATATCTTGCACCGGACACGGAGAGTTTTTCATTCGCTCGTTGGCGGCTTACGATGTGGTTGCCGCCATGAAATACGGAAAACTCACACTTCAACAAGCCACCGAAAACATCATACATCAAACTTTAGCACCACAAGGCGGCTTGGGCGGATTAATTGCAGTAGATAAGGACGGAAACATTGCCATGCCTTTCAGCACTTCGGGTATGTATAGAGGATTTGTGAAGCAAGGAAATGCTCCGCAAACTTTTATTTTCGGAGAATAATCCGGTTAAACTACTTGCGACAACGACCAAGCCTCGGCTTTTGTAGCAAACAAGAGTTTAGCACGACTCCAGGTGTTTTGAAAAAATTCTGAATTTCTGTAAACATTCAGGTGCTGCTCATTATCCCATTTACTGATAGTAAACATCACGTGGTCTTCCGAAACAGACCTCATCAAATGCAACTCTTTACAACCTTCAAATGAAGCAATCTGTTCTTTCATTTCATTGAACAATCCTACAAAATCGTCCACCTTATCGGGCTGAAAAGTCATTTTTACGATTCGGGTAAGCATTATTTATGGATTAAGTAATTGATTCAATAAAAATCAAAAAAATCAGGCTTATGTATGGAAGGGTATAAAAAACGAAACGGGAACCAAGTTTGACCTCGACTCCCGTTTCATCCTGAATTGCTTCAGGATATTAAGCTATCGTTATTATCGCGGAACATTGATTAAATTTCGATTGCTCGTAATGGATTCAATATTCCCGGCTCATCTCACTAAATCCTCAAACCCGAAGGCCTGTGGCGATAATGTTTTTGTTCCGCAAGCGGAATTTCAAACTGAGCTTATTGCTAAGTTCAGCCCTTTCACATTTTCCTTTTCACATGCTGTTTCCGATCGCTTTCGCGGTGTCGGAGTCCAGTCAACTGCTTTTGCTCCGCGAGCGGAATTTCAAATGCACACTTGCGTGTGAAATCTTTCGCAGCCGCTATACAGCCATGCTTTTTAAAGTTTAGTTTCAAAGAACCGTTTGGCTTTCGCCTTTGCGTTTTATCTTTCGCTTAACAACACAATGTTAGATGTAATTAAACTTCCGACCAAATATTTCTGCTTCTTTTTAAGCACATCTTTCGCACAAAGTTTTCCACCAAAAAAGGCAGGTTATACACCTCAAAAATGGGTTGTAAACAGGGTTAATAACAATTATGACGATTTGTTTCCCAACACATTTTTCACCATAATAAATTCCATGATGTTTTCTAAATCAATGGCGCCCGTGAGGCTTTCGTTTTCTATAACCGGGAGTAGTTTTGATGCGTGTTGCTGCATAAGTTGGTATGCTTCGTCCAATGGCATGTCGGCATTTAAAAAAACTAAATTTGAATTCATTACCTCAGACACAACAGTTTCCTTTCCGTTCTCTGAAAGACCTTTTATCAGCTCATCGCGGCTCAAAGTGCCCTCAGCCTTATCGCCATTCATCACTATGAAATTCTTAGTCTGCCCGTCTAAAAGTAATGCTACAGGTATTGCCAACGTATCATCATGCTGAATTTTTTCAAAATTGGTCATTCTTACATCTTTCACTTTAAACCCTGATAGTATAAATTTATTGGTGGTCATTTGTGATTCTGCCTGTGCTCCCAAAAAAATAAATAAGCCGATGAAAATTAAAAACGGATTCCAAAAGAAACCAGCCACGACAAAAAGTATTGCCATCATTTGACCCACAGTGGCTGCCAAGCGAGTAGCCACATGCCTTTGCAGTTTGAACGAAAGCAAGGCACGAAACACTCTTCCACCATCCATTGGAAAAGCTGGAAGCATGTTAAACACCGAAAGAAAAATATTTACAATAAACAAGTTGAATAAAAAACTGTGCTTAGTGATACCACTCACTTCTTTAATAAATTCTTCGTTGAGTTGATGGCTGATGAACGGATACAACACAATGGCAATAACAATGTTTACCATTGGTCCGGCAATAGCCACCGCCAATTCCTGCGCTGGTTTTTCGGGCATGGATTCGAGGCGTGCCAATCCGCCAATGGGCAGCAGGGTAATATCGAGCGTTTTAATATTAAATCGTTTGGCAGTGAGCGCATGCCCCAGTTCGTGAAGCGTAACACAGGTAAAAATCACTAACAGAAAAAAAATGACCCACAGAATTTCTTCCACGCTGCTGCCTTTTCGCGATTCGTGCCAAACGAAATAGCCGATGAGTAATACAAAAGTCCAATGCACTGCCACTTTAATGCCTGCAATTCTGCCTATTTGAAGCGACCATTTCATACAATATCAGTTTTAGAGTGTAACTTTTGCCCAATAAAATTAGATGAAAACTATTTCCCGATACAAATTACATCAAATCTATTTTGGCTCAGCATCTAAATATTAGATTTAACCGTAATTATTAAAATTCCAATACTTTCATTTCGGTCCTGCGATTTTGTGAACGGCCCTCATCGGTTTCGTTATCTGCAACGGGCAGGGCATTACCATAGCCTTTATATGAAATTTGCGAGGTAGCAATTTTTTGAGCAAGCAAGTAATCATAAACAGCTTTGGCTCTTTTTTCAGAGAGTTTCAAATTATATTCATCAGAACCTGTATTATCTGTATGCCCTCCTATTTCCACTAGTATTTTAGGATGATTCCGAAGAAAATCTACCGTTTTATTCAGTTCGGGAAATGAAGCCGGATTCAGCGCAAATGAATCTTTTTCGAAAAACACGTTATGCAAAGTAATTTGTTTTCCTACGGCAATAGGCTCTAAAGAAATGTTTTCATAATACGGTTCGGTAGTAACATGATTCAGCAACGAAAAACTTTTGGAGAAAAAAAGATGGTTGGGCGCTGAAGCATGAATGGCATAAACTCTGCCTAACGGAAGTGTCAAAAGATATTCTCCAGAAATTTTATCAGAAAAAACCTCATTAACTATTTTTCCATTATTAACGTCTAAAAAAGTCAATAGAGCGCGCATAGGTTTGTTGGTGCCCAACTGTGTAATTTTTCCTTTCACATAAGTAACCTTAGCGGGCTTGGCATGTTCGGGCATATCAAATTCAAATATGTCCAACTGATTATCGGTATTGAATCTCTCGGTAGCAAAATATCCTTTTTCTCCATCGGCAGTAACATATAAACCTCCTTCGTAGAAATAGGAGTTGATAGGAAACCCAATATTTTCAGCTTCATTCCATTTGCTGCCCAATTGATGTCTGCGGGCGAAATAAATATCGGCATTGCCATAGCCTTTTCTGCCATCGGACGCGAAGTATAAGGTTTCATTATCGGGGTGCAAATACGGTCGTTCATCTATGCCCGCACTATTGATTTCGGGTCCTAAATTGACGGGTACGCCCCAATTGCCATCGGGCTTTTTGTAAGTCATCCAAATATCTAATTTTCCATAGCCTCCCGGGCGGGAACTCACGAAATACAATGCCATACCATCGGCAGAAATACAGGGCTGCGTTTCTTTTGCAGGAGTGTTAATCACCGGTCCAAGATTTTTGGGAGCCGACCATTCGTTTCCTGTTTTTTCCGAAACATAAATATCGCACCCGCCATAACCACCTTGCTGTTCGCACATAGTAAAATAAATAAACCTGCCATCTGCAGAAATGCTATGTGCCCCCTCGTTGGAATAGGTATTGAAAGGCATGGAAATACTTTTACCCCACGTACCATCAGATTGTTTTTCGCTGAAGAAAATATCTTCTTGAGTGTATGTGCCGTCTTTTAGTTTTCGGGTAAAAAACAATCGCTCTTCATCGGCTGTAAGCGAAGGGTAATATTCGTTGAGTTCGGTATTGATGTTTGGTCCTACAGATTTAGGCTCAAACGGAAAAGTTTTTTGAGAAGCTACTTTGGCAAATGCCAAATCATCTTTCAATTTGGCTAATTCCTGCTTGCGCCCCTCACTCATTTTCGGAGTAGAACTGTATTGAAATAAAAAATCTTCCGCTTCGCGAAATTTTCCTAATGCAAAACACGATTGGGCTATTCTGAAATATACTTCGTTGGGGAAATTGCCCCCTATTTTGATGACCCGATTGAGCGATTCATACATTTTAGGATAGTTCTGCAACTGCATATACACATATCCCAATCGCTGATAAGCCACGCTGTAATCTTTACTGATGGCTACCGCTTTGAGGTATTCCTTTTCGGCAGAATGATACTTGCCTAAGTCAGAAAATTCGTTGCCGGTTTTGAAATATTTTTCGGCTTTTTTAGAAAATTTTCCCTGAGCTTGAGTGCCTGATGAATATGATAGAAACAGTAGTATAAAACTGAATAGCAGCGAAGTATAAAAACTCATCGGCAATTTTTTAGCAACGACAAAAATACTAAAACATCAAAGCCGAAACGATGCAGTTACAAACATAATCAGCGGGCATTGGAATGCATAAAAATCCTGAAAAAACATAATAGAATGACTTAGCTTGATTTTTTACTTCCCGAACATCTTGCCCATATCAGGCATGCCTTCAACAACTTTATAGTCTTTAGGAACGGTAAATTCGGCATCGGCAACAGCAGCTTCTTTTGCTTCATTCAGCAAAATAGTCATGCTGAAACTCAAGCCCATCTGATTAATATCTTGTTCTATTTTAACAGGAAATCCATCAATGCCTTCAAAAGCAGCAAGCGAGCCTTGTGCAGCAGATTTAGGAAATTTTATAGATAAGTCTTTAGATGCCCAAATGTATGAAGTAGAAGTTTCACCATTTTCGCCATTCGACACTACTTTATATTTCACGCAGTCGTATCCATTTACCTTTTCTTTGATTCCGGTATTGGTTACTTGTGGTTTGGCTTGTTGCGTTTCCTCGTTTTTGGTAGAAACCTTATATGCAGTTTTTTGCTGCGGCATCATTATAAAAGCAAGTTCTTTGTCTGTATTGCTGATGATGTCGCCCATAAATGCAGCCACCATACCGCCTTGAATAGTGAAGCGGGATTGAGGTCCTTTAATTTTCATCATATAGCCGGTGGGCATATATGCTGCGAACTGAGCAACGGCATCACCGGAATATTTAATTTCATATCGTAAAATTCCTTCAAATTTCTGAGCATTAACGCTCGAAACGAGAATAAGAAAAGATGCAATGGAAAGGATGAAGTTTTTCATAATTGTATTTTTTTTGAGGTTTCAAAAATAGCTTTATTTTCGGAAAAACTATCTCGATGAGCAAAGGCGCTAATGAATTATCTAAGCTAAAAAAAGTTATTTCAGACCTTGAGCAAAAAAATGCAGAACTCGAAGCATTTGTATCGCACGCTACACACGATTTAAAAGAGCCGCTCCGCAGTATTGCCATTGGCGCAGAAATTTTGTTAAAAAAACACAAAGACAAACTTGATGGAGAAGGTGTTCAGATGCTTGAGTTTATGTTGAGTTCTTCAAAACGTTTTGAAAACATAGTAGCAGCACTTAAAAATTATACCAAAGCAGATTCGGGCAAACTTCATATAGATACTGTTTCGCTGAATCTTATTATTCAAAATGCCATACATGAATTGCAACCGTTAATCAATTTGAAACAAGCAAAAATTTCTGCCGATAAACTTCCAAATATTGAAACCGATGCCGACAAACTTCAATTGGTTTTTAAGCATCTGATTGATAATGCGTTGAAATATCATGGTGCTGAATCGCCCATTATTCATATTGGATATGAAAATTCACCCGATAACAGAATATCTCTTTTTGTGAAAGATGAAGGTATCGGCATTGCTGCCGAACAGCACGAGCGCATCATGCAGCCTTTCGAAAGGTTGCACAGCAAATTTGAAATTGAAGGTATGGGGTTAGGCATTCCTTTATGTAGAAAAATATTGCAACGATTAAACGGCACGCTATCTATTAATTCTGAAAAAGGAAAAGGAACTGTTTTGTGTATTAGTCTGCCTGAGAAGTTAACTAATGAAGAAACTGAATAATTCAGCTTCAATTTTTACTCAAAAAACTATTTAGATACGAAGTGATTTTTTTGGTTGAACCCGAATTAGATTCAAAATATTCTTTGAGTTTTCGTTCGCATTGTTTCTGAAACATTTCATCGTCCATACACTTGCGCACCGATTGCTCAAAACTTTGATAATCATGAATAGTGAAGGCGCACTTAATCGAAAGCAGGTCGAAGGCTTCTTTAAATTTTTGATGTTTTTTTCCAAACACTACCGGAATGCCATATACTGCCGCTTCAAGCGTATTGTGAATGCCCTCGTTGAATCCACCACCGATATATGCTGCCTTCGCATAGCGATAAAGTTTAGACAACATACCCATATTATCAATGATTAATACATCATAATGCTCGGCAGTATCGGGCGAAAGGCTCGAATATCGGGCATTAGCCGGCAGCAATTGTTCCTGTAATTTTTCAATTTTCCGAAGGTCAATAACATGCGGCACAATGATATACTTATAGTTGTTGTGTGCATGATGATGTTTATTGATAAACGATACTATCAAGGCTTCATCTTTTTCCCAGGTGCTTCCGGCAATGAAAATATTTTTTCCATTTTTAAATGCAGATATGAGCGGAAAATCAGTATCGTCTGCCGCAATTTTTATTACCCGGTCGAAACGGGTATCACCAGCCACCGAAACATTTTGAATGCCTTGTTGCTGTAACAATACCAACGACTTTTTATCTTGCACAAACAGATGATTGAAAAACTTCAGCG
>CAZFFP010000049.1:3254-28217 GCA_964518215.1 uncultured Chitinophagaceae bacterium | reverse complement strand
CTGCGCTCACTTCCATAGGAGGTGCAAAGTGAATGAGGAAGCGGTCGGGGTTATCTGTCTTATTTGCAGTGAAGTTGTAAACGGGGTTTTGTCTGAGGTATTGAACCTGTCCTGTTTTTAAATCTTCCAGCCAGATAATGGCGGTGGGAGGAAAGTCGGCAATATTATCGAACACCATTTCGTGGGTTCCATTATATTCAATATTCACTCCCAAAGGAACAATAGTGAGTTGTTGCTGTAGTTCTTCAATAGCCAGAATTGTATTTTTCAATTGAGCCGCATCGCGGGTATAGAGATTTGGCACGCCCAAACTGCTGTTGATTTTTCGGGCATCGTAACCGTTATCGTAAGCATCAGAGAAGCGGTTATCGAAAGCGATGTAAGTTTCATCGGTTTCATTATTGGCTGTTACTGAAATCTTCATGCTGTATTGATAGGGCGCTTGCTGTCTGAGGAATTCATTGTTGGCACTGTTGGTTCTTGCAGAAGCGGGAATGTATAAAGTGTATGAACCGGGAGTGCTGTTGTTGGCAGCACGCACAATAAAGGCTTCGTTGGTGCTGATAATAGGAGGATTGAAACCGGTATTGTTACTTGCAATGTATGTTCCTGTAGCAGGGTTGTAGCGATAAGCTGTTCCGTCTAAATTTGAATTGTTCGGATGACTGAACACTTGAGTCCAGTTAATAGGCGCCCAAAATGGATTGGCAACAACATGCTCGCCTCTGTAATCATGGGTGCCACTCATGGGAGCTACGTTGCCAATAGAAAGAGTTCTGGAAACATCTATTTTGGAATAAGCACCCGATTCGCTCAAAGTGCGGTTAGAGGCAGTAAGTATATTGGCATCGTTGATGCGAGCGGCAAATCCGGTGCCTCTCGGTGTGGATGCAGCAGTGGTGCGTGGGTTCCAGCCTTCGAGATAGCAGCCATTCACAACAGCCGATTCGTCATAACTAAACAAATTACTGAAAGCAGAACCTGAAGCTAAAAACTCACGGTCGCAGTTGGCACGGGGAGTTACAGTTGTAGTACCATCAATAATTCCTGAAGTGGCATTGAAAGCAAACTGTCCGCTCCATTTAGCCGCTGTTCCGCCTGTAAGCGCTCCTATGTAATGATAGCGGTTTTGATAGGGGTATTGCGCTCCGGCATTAGTTGTTAAAGGCACATAGCGCTCAATGGCAATATTTCCATTAATTACGCTGCCCGAACCAATACCTGAGGAAAAATCATCTACATATGCTGTTTTAGAGGCTGTGGATTTTAAAACAAACCTTCCATTTGAATTTAATGTGCTATTGTTGGCGAGTTCAAGCTTGCCAAATACATTTTGATTGCCATTAGACACATTCACTGTTCCATAGATTCTCAAAATATTAAAATTGTTGGCATTGCTGATAACTCTTGTATCACCTGTGCTTCCAAAATAAACTGTGCTTGTTTCACATTCATACTCTGTGACTGTATTATTATCCCAATTTCCAAAAACAGATAATAGGTAAGAGCCACCTTTTAATACGGGCACCCCTTGTATATCAATCCACTGAATATCACCAAATACAGAAGTATTATTGACTAGAGTTTTATTTCCGGAGCCGCCAAAAATCAAATTGTAATAATTATCAGCCGTAACGGTTTGATTGCCCAATCTATAATATTCAACTGTTGAGCCGGTAAAACTCAAGTTATAAGTAGCAGAATTGTTTTGTAATGAACCTGTTGCAGAACGCAATCCATTAACATGTCTTGTCTTGGTGTAAGCAGTAGAAGCATTTGCAGCATATTGAGTATAGCTGCCGCTAATTTCCTTATCATCCAAATCAAAAGTGCCTGCAACATTGATAGGACCACTGTTAATGACTTTGTTGTTAATCAATGTAACCACGCTTCCTGATGAAATTGACAATCCGTTTGAATTTAAAGTAAGGGTTCCGGTTCCTCCGATTTCAGCCGTTAAGCCGTTAATGATAAATAGTCCGCAAGGACCTGTTGTAGTTTGGGTTATTGTTCCAGTTCCTTTGATACCGTTGCGGAATGTTTTTGTTCCGGTATTCTGAAAGTTGATATTTCCGTTGGCTTCTAAAATACCATTAATGATGGTATTAGCTGATGCACCAATGGGTGTTCCGATATTAGAAGTGGTGCGAAAAACAGGAATCACTCCTGCTGCGGCATTAGGGAAATATGTTTGCCCCGAAGAAACAAACACGGCATTTACCGCCCATTCAAATACAGATTGATGGTCATAAACCACCTTACCGCTGCTGGCGTTGCCTGCTATCAAATCTGAAATACCTGAAACATTCGTGCTCACACGGAGGATGCCACCTCCCTGATTTTTGATAGTAGCTCCTGTAATGAAATTGGGCAGACTGGTGGAATTCAAATTCATGATACCACCATTGTTTATAATGATGTCATCTCCGGTACCATCTACAATATTCAGGGTGCCTCCGGTGATGTTCAGGGTTCCTCCACTCGCAATAATCAGTTGGTCCACAAACAAATTCAAATCGCTGGTAATCGTGTGGCTGACCGTAATGGTGTTTTCTTCCGAAGTGGGGATGATGGTTGCCGGTGCCCAATTGATATTATCAGTGGATGATTGCCAGGTAGTGGTAACAAACCAGTTGCCGTTGGTGATGGTACGGTAATAGTCGGTAGTGCTATTGATGGGTGAGCCGGTTACTACAATATCATCTATACGGCTGGTGCCTGCTGCAGCAACTGTTCCTCCGGTTACATCGGTGTCGGAGGTCATAATCCAGCGCAGATAAACTGAAGGCTGATTATTGCAGGCTGTTGGCAATGTAATATTATTTAACACCCCGGTTGTAAAATCATTTGCAACCGTTACCGAAGCTCCAATAACATCTGTCCATGTTCCGGAAGCACCCACTTTATATTGTACCTTAAAATCTCTCGGTCCGGTATTGGAACTTCTTTGCTTGGAAGAAAATTGAAGGGTTTCGTAGTTGATGGTGGAAAATTCCACTTCCCAGTATTTAGTGCCGCTGCCACTATTCCAACCGGTTGCAAGAATAGAACTGTCAGGAGCTCCGGATGCACCCGCTACAAATGTAATTCCTGAAGGTCCGCCAACGGCTGCAATAGTACGGGTAGAGTTAATCAAGATACCCCCATCCGCCACCACATCTGCTGAAAATGCGGGGAAATCCCAAATAACAATAGGGGTTGGCGCTGCTGTTACGGTTACCGCCACGCTGCTCGTGGGGTTGGTGAGGCTGTTGACGTTGGTAGTAGTTAATGTAACGGGACCACCCGTTTGTGTGAACTGCAAACTGCTGAATGCCGCATCACCTGCTATTGCGCTCACCGAAGCGCCTGTCATGCCCAGTGCTCCGCTGTTGGTCAGCCCTACTGTTCCGGTGAAATCAAGGTCTTTGTTGCCCAATGCATCCACCGCAGACGCTACGGGTGGCGTGGCTAAGTTGTTGAAAATCGCCACTGATGCTGAAGGTTGAGTGGAAAAACTCAAAGCAGTGGCGGTTACTTCAATGCGATTTCGGTCGCCTGTGAGCAAACTGGTTACGGTACCGAAATTAGTAAACTGCGAACTTCCGGCAGCGGCTGTTACATTGGCGCTGCTGAAGCTGAAAGAAAACTGCTGATTATCCGTTACCGTTGTGTTGAAACTCACTTTCAATTCAAGCAGGCGGGTACCATTATCGGGCGCGGTAACGGGCACCCCGCTCATGCCACTGAAGGTGATGGTGCTACCGGTAACAGCCACTTCCTGAATTTCTGTGGAACCATAATACAATGCTGCCCGCTTTAAAAAGGTGTGGTTGGTAACGGTGAAAGAAATACTTTCCAGCGTGGTGCCCAATGCATCGGCATCGATGGTGGCGCCTCCGTCACGGATGCGGATACCCATCACGCTCAGACTCGAAGCCGTGAGATCGTTTTCCTGATAATTGTGGTAATCAATATTTTGCGGGTAAACAAAAGGAGATGTATTTAACTCTATATCAGAAACATTGCTCGGCAAGCCTGTGCCGGAGATGTTGATGAGGTAAACGCTTTCATCAGAATCGTCATTATTGAAGGTGATGGTGGCATTGCGCGATCCGGTACCGGCAGGTGTGAAACGCACTATAAAATCATAATGACTGGTACCAGAAATCACCAGCGGAAAAGTGGGCGGAGTCACCAAACTGAAATCACCGGAATGTATTCCTCCAAAGTCAATACTACTGACCTCTAAATCTGCGCTGCCGGTATTGAGCACACGGAAAGTAAAATCATTATTACTACCCCACAGGAAAGAACCGAAATCCACCCGTGTACCACCCACAGCAATGGAATTGCCTACGGGCGATTGTACATCAATTTCTGCGGGAGAAGGACCACCTGTGGTGGTGAGCAAAATAGTGCCTGAGTTGCCTCCGGCAAATTCGCCCACAGTATATTGCGCTGCCGCTCTTACACGGTAGTAGTAATTCGTGCCGGAACTCAGCCCGGTTACGTTGAGGAAGTTGATGCCAGCCCCGCTCACATACACATTTTCATAACCCGGCACAAAGCTGGAAAAATCACCCACGGTGGATACATCCACTCGATAGCCGGTTACTCCACTCAGCGCATCCCAATTCGCCTGAAAACTGGAAGAAGTGATAGCGGTAGCTGCAGTGGCAGTGGGAATGGCAGGGATGGGATCAATGAGGATGTTGTCAAAACTTATACTATATGTACCATTCGTACTTACGCATTTAAAAAAACTTAAAGATTGAGTTGTAGTAGTTGCATTTCTTTCGTCTAATTGAAGGCTTGTTCCAACCCATACATCAAATTTATCATTATCCACAGTTTGCTCTGTACCGTTAGGTGCCCTGTAATAAAAAGTTGAGCCGATATTATTTATAACCAAAGTTATCGTTTGTTTTCCTGAAAATGTTGTTGCGCCATTTGTTGCTCCTGCAATATCACGAACAACAAACTCTCCGTTATTTGCAGTCGTATTAAAAGCTAATCGCGTATGAACGTCAGCATTTGTAATAGATGTTGATGCGCTTCCAGCTGTAGCACCTCCACCAACAGCAAAAACAATTGCACTTGTTTGGGCACCTCCTGATGTATTATTCTGAAAATCAAATCGAATTATTAAAGCAGATGGCGGCCCGGAAAATGCTGATCCCCTTGCAAAGCCCCAACCGTTAGCTGTTCTATTAATATTCAAGGTTCCTCCTGATACAGAGATTGTTGAGCCAGTTCCAGATGAACCTAAATAGGTAAGTTGGGCATTTGAAGGAGATGAGTTTATATAAGTTGCATTGCTAGAATTTGAGTTTGAAAATGACGTCAAATCTGTAGCAAATTGCTGTTCAAACAACTGTGCATGAGCAATCTGGCTAAATTGAATAGATAAATAAACAAAGAAAAATTTGTAGAAAATGGGCTTCATGAGCGTAGATTTTGGGTGGTTAATATTACTTCGGACGGTGGTTGACGGTGAAGCACTTCTGCACATGCACAAAACTACGCTATGAATTTAGCAAAATCAATTGAAAATCAGTAAAAAGTGTATGCTTTACAGAAAATTAATACTACGATTGTGGATAACTAACACTAAACTAAAATGGCATTGAAATTTATCATATTCATACAGAACATTAACGGTTGGTATTTTTCTTCGAAAAATAAGAGATTGCAGGAATCGGAAACCTGCTCAGATAAACAATGCCTTGCATTTCATGTTATGTTATGCAAATACTGCGGAAAATTGAAAAACTATCTCATCATTGGCGGCTCATCGGGAGTAGGGCAAGCCACAGGCAAAATTTTAGCTCAAAACGGCAACAGCGTTTTTGCCACATATTTCACCAACAAATCATTATCAGATGTTTCGCAGTTAAGCTATCATTATTTAAATATTACTGAACCTGATTTTTCTTTCATTCCCGAAACTCTTGACGGGTTGGTGTATTGTCCGGGAAGTATTTTGCTGAAACCTTTTGCAAGAATTAAACCCGAAGCATTTGTAAACGATTACGAATTGCAAGTATTGGGAGCCGTGAAAACTATTCAGGCGGCATTGCCCGCGCTTAAAAATTCAGAACAGGCTTCTGTAGTGCTTTTTTCTACCGTGGCAGTGCAAACGGGGTTCAACTATCATTCGCTGGTGTCGGCATCGAAAGGAGCATTGGAAGGTTTAACGAGAGCGTTGGCGGCAGAGTTTGCGCCTAAAATCAGATTCAACTGTATTGCGCCTTCTATTACAGATACGCCTTTGGCAGCATCATTATTAAACTCGGAAGAAAAGAAAACCGCTCATGCGCAGCGGCATCCATTAAAAAGAATCGGAACTGCTGAAGACATGGCACAACTTGCCGTTTTTCTGCTTTCTGAAAATTCATCGTTCATAACCGGACAAATATTGAAAGCCGATGGTGGTATTTCTTCTTTAAAAATCTAAACCTCCACAATCATTATCGAAGCATGAAAATCAGAAACTTTTTAACGCTCGTGGTTTGCATTTTAATTCCATTGTTGGTGGGTGGTGCATCGGGCTATTTCACTTCGGGCAGCATCACCACGTGGTATGCTGCGCTCAATAAGCCTTCATTCAATCCGCCCAACTATTTGTTCGGTCCGGTTTGGACTTTGTTGTATGCACTCATGGGCGTATCGCTTTATTTTATATGGAAATCGCCTGTGGGTATAGCACGCACCAAAGCATTGAGCATTTTTTCGCTGCAAATTGCACTCAACTTTTTCTGGAGTTTCATCTTTTTCAATTTTCATGAATTAGGCTGGGCTTTGGTAGAAATAGCGATTTTGTGGATTGCCATTTTATTGATGATTACAAGCTTTCACCGAATAAACAAAACTGCTGCCTATTTGCAAATACCTTATTTAATGTGGGTGAGTTTTGCGGCTGTATTAAATGCTGCCATCTGGAAATTAAATTAAATCTTTCATATCATGTTTACACTGCAAACTGAACAGAAAATTCCGGCATCTATGGATGAGGTATGGAATTTTATTTCTTCTCCGAAAAATCTGAAACATATTACGCCCGAATACATGGGCTTTGATATTGTTACGCCCAATCTTCCCGAAAAAATGTATCCGGGCATGATGATTACCTATAAAGTGAGTCCGTTTTTAGGAATAAAAATGACCTGGGTTACAGAAATTACTCACGTAGTAGAAAAAGAATATTTTGTGGACGAACAAAGGGTGGGACCATACAGCATCTGGCATCATCAGCACAAAATTGCACCTATCAAAAATGGTGTGTTAATGGCCGACATTGTCAATTATTTGCCGCCATTAGGCGTGTTGGGCAGCATTGCCAATGCTGTGTTTATCAAAAGGCAACTAAAAGAAATTTTCGATTACAGAACTCAGGCGCTCAACAAGCGTTTTGGAGATTACAAATGAAAATAGTCGGCAAAAATGTTTTACGAATCAATGCAATGATATAAAATTTCAGTTAGCTGAAATTATGTAAGAAAAGTGAGGAAATCGGAAATTTATATTTGACTGTAGTGTAATAAATTTTTGCCTTCAATACTACCATATATCTTTACTGCATGATAGAATTATATACCGATGGTGCGGCAAAAGGCAATCCCGGTCCGGGAGGCTATGGAGTAATTTTAAAAAAGGATCATCATGAAAAAGAAATGTCTCAGGGGTTTCGCCATACCACCAACAATCGCATGGAATTGCTTGCCGTAATAGCGGGTTTAGAGGCGCTGAAAAAAGAAGGTGCCGATGTAACTGTTTATTCCGATTCGAAATATGTAGTAGATGCCGTTGAAAAAGGATGGCTTTTCGGTTGGGTAAAAAAAGGCTTCAAAGGGAAAAAAAATCCTGATTTATGGAAACGATTTTTGACGGTGTATAAAAAGCACAAGGTAAAATTCAAATGGATTAAAGGGCACAACGACCATCCTTATAACGAGCGTTGCGACCAACTGGCAGTGGCAGCTTCAGAAGGAAAAAATTTACCTGCCGATGAAAATTATGAGCAAGGCATTAATGATGAAAAAAATACGGGAATGTTTTAACTCCTTTTTGCTTAAAAAACAAAAAAACCGCTGCGCACCATGCACAGCGGTTGTATAAATTTTTGAAAACTAAATATTAATGCTCGTCTTCGTTAAAGAAGAAATCATCGGTTGTGGGATAATCGGGCCAAATATCTTCAATGCCTTCATAAAACTCACCATCATCTTCGAGTTCTTGCAGATTCTCAATTACCTCAATAGGTGCTCCGGAACGAATGCAATAATCAATCAACTCATCTTTGGTGGCGGGCCACGGAGCATCTTCGAGGTATGATGCCAGTTCTAAAGTCCAAAACATAGGGCTACTGTTAAATTTGGGTGCAAATATAGAATTAATCTCAAGCCGTCAAAACGCATAGGCTTGTAAAAAGTTCTGTGCTTGTGGATAAAAGTTGAAAAGAGTTGTAAAATCAGGCATTTCTGGGTGTCCAGGCAATTTCTTCCGTGCCGGAATCGGCAGCAATTTTTCTGGCTAAAACAAAAAGATAATCGGAAAGCCTGTTGAGATAGCGCAACACTTTTTCTTCCACCCAATCGGTTTCTGAGAGTTGCACGGCATGGCGCTCGGCTCTTCTGCATACACAACGGGCAATATGACAAAACGAAACTACCGTATTGCCTCCGGGAAGAATAAAGTTTTTGAGCGGTTCCAGAGTTTGTTCCATTTTATCAATTTCATTTTCGAGCACCTCAATATCGCTTTCGAGCAAATCAGGAATTTTCATTTTAGATTTTTCCGGGTCGGAAGCTAATGACGCTCCAATAGTAAAAAGCCTGTCCTGTATTTGTTTTAAAATTTCTGAAGTGCGTGCATCGCCAAAGCTATCGCTCACCAATCCTATGTGTGAGTTCAGTTCGTCCACAGTGCCGTAGGTTTCTATACGAATATGATGCTTGGCTACGCGCACACCGCCAATGAGCGAGGTTTGTCCTTTGTCGCCTGTTTTAGTATAAATTTTCATGGTTTGAAGATATTGGTTTTTTATGTTGCTGAAAAAAAGTTTGTCAATCTAAACTTCTCTATATTCAATTTTTAAATGAAAAACTGTTATGCAATTTTCTTTCTGGGAAAAACAATCCATGCTTGAATACGACCACATCATTGTAGGTTCGGGAATTGTGGGTTTATCGGTAGCCGCTAATATTTTGGAACGGAATAAAAATGCACGGGTGGCAGTGTTGGAGCGGGGACTTTTGCCCACAGGTGCCAGCACCCGCAATGCCGGATTTGCTTGCTACGGCAGCCTTACCGAAATGCTTGCCGACCTGAACGTGATGACAGAAGATGAAATGCTTGCCATTGTTGAACTACGCTATAAAGGATTAAGAAAACTGCACAATCGGCTCAATCGTTACGAAACAGGTTATGAAGCCACTGGCGGTTATGAATTGTTTTTTGAAAACCATCCGGCAGCCTTTGATGAAATAGACCGGTTGAACCGGTTGCTGAAGCCTATTTTTAAAGAAAATGCTCTTGAAATATGCAATGAAAAAATATCAGATTTCGGGTTTAATAAACAGCAGGTGCATCACATGGTAAGTTTGCCTCATGAAGGGCAACTGAATACGGGACTCATGATGAGTCGTTTGTTGTATTATGTAAACAAGTTGGGCGCAAATATTTTTACCGGCTGCAAAGTGTTGTCGGTGAATGATATGGGTTCACATGCAGAAATAGTTTGCGCAGATACATACCGTGATAATATTTCCTTTAAAGCAAAAAAAGTGGCGGTTTGCACCAATGCTTTTACCCGCGAATTATTTCCCGATGCCGATATTGCTCCCGGCAGAGGGCAGGTGTTGATTACCGAGCCTATAGATGGGCTAAAGCTCAAAGGGGTGTTTCATTTTGACGAAGGTTACTATTATTTCAGAAATGTAGGCAACAGGGTATTGCTGGGCGGAGGCAGAAATATAAATTTTGAAACAGAAACTACTACCGACATGAATATTTCAGATGAAATCATCAATCATTTGAAAGAAAAACTGAAAGACATCATTCTTCCCGAAACAGATTTTGAAATGGATAGTTCATGGGCGGGCATTATGGCATTCGGAAAAAATAAATTGCCTTTGTTGAAACAGATGAGTGAGCACATTATAGTTTGTGCAAGGCTTGGAGGCATGGGCATAGCCATTGGCAGCGAAATAGCGGAACAGGCTGCCATGATGATGGTTTCAGAATAATCTGAACACTAAAAATTCAACTCTGCAACAAATACCCGAACTTTGAGGGCGCAATACTGTTTCATATCAAACTTCATTTTTTGAAAGACATTAACGAAATAACCCCCTACAACAAAGAAGACCTGACCAAGAAGCAGCAGGTGGAGGAAATGTTTGACAATATTGCCCACAACTATGATTTTCTGAATCATTTTCTTTCGATGGGAATAGACAAACTGTGGCGCAGAAGCGCAGTTAAAATTTTAAAAAAACACCAGCCCCAGTCGGTGCTCGACATTGCTACCGGCACTGCTGATTTTGCTTTGGAAAATGCGAAAGCCCAACCGCAAAAGATTGTTGGCGTAGATATTGCAGAGCAAATGCTCGCCATTGGGAGAGAAAAAATAGCTAAGAAAAATTTGCAGCAATTAATCACCCTGCAAAGAGGCGATTCTGAAAACCTTCCTTTTGAAGACAACACTTTCGATGCCATTACTGTAGGTTTTGGTGTAAGAAATTTTGAAAACCTTGAAAAAGGTTTGAAAGAAATGTTGAGGGTATTGAAGCCCGGAGGCATTGCTATTGTTCTGGAATTTTCGAAACCCAAGGTATTTCCGGTCAAACAGGTGTATTATGTCTATTTTCATTATGTTTGTCCGCTTATAGGGAAGTGGTTTTCGAGCGACTCGAGAGCCTATACTTATCTGCCCGAATCGGTGGATTCGTTTCCCGAAGGCAAAGATTTTTTGAACAAATTAGAAACCGTAGGATTCATTAATTATCAATGCAAACCAGTCACATTCGGCATATCGTCTATTTACACGGCTTACAAAAAATAGTTTTGTTTTCGGCTTTGTTGCTTGCAGTGCAAACAGTTTTTGCGCAGCGCAATGTAATGGAGCACTACAATCGAAAACTGTATTTCGGCATCACAATGGGAGTAAATATGTCGAATTTCAAATTGGTGCATTCTGATGCGTTTATTTACAACGATACTATTTTAGCTATTGAATCGCGCAGAGGTCCGGGATTTAATTTGGGCATTATTGCCAATTATCAATTGGGTCAATATTTCGATTTGCGTTTGGTTCCTACTTTGGTTTTTGCCGATAAAAAATTATTGTTTGCAGAAGTCGGCAACGACAATAATGTTGGCAGAACCATCGAATCTATTTACACCGAATTTCCCTTGATGGTGCGCTTCAAATCGCAACCGTGGAAAGACATGAAAGTGTATGTGCTAACCGGCATGAAATACAGTTTGGATATGGCTTCAAACGCCAAAGCCCGCAAAGCAGACGATCAGATAAAAGTAAAACGGCATGACGTTTCTTATGAATACGGTGTAGGGCTGCAATTCTTTTTCCCTTTGTTTATTTTTTCTCCCGAAATTAAATTTTCCAACAGCATGATGAATATTCATGCACCGGACCGTTCGCTCATATATTCTAACATGATTAACAAACTTGCCCCGCGAACCATTACTTTCTCCATACATTTCGAAGGATAATTATTTTTTTCAAACACACATTTCACATCAAACTTTCGTTAAGTAATTTTACAGTAATCTGATATGCACGATTTAGAACCATACTACGGCTGGAGAGATGATTACACTTCTGAAGAAGACGAGCGTTCGCCTCTTTACGGAAGAGAGTATAGCGAGTTTCAGTATTCCAACACTATCTATAATTATTATATCCACCCGCAATGGGACGAGTTCGGTTCGCCCACCATGTATCTCAAAATTCTTTACACCGATTACGAGCAGCAGTTTGCCATTATTGAACTGATTGGCGAATGGAACGATGCCATAGGCAATGATGTGATGATGCTCAAACGCGAAGTGATAGACCCCATTATCAGAGAGGGCATTGTAAGGTTTATTCTGATAGGAGAAAATGTGCTGAATTTTCATGCTTCAGACGATTGCTATTACGAAGAATGGTTTGACGATATTAAAGATGAAGGCGGATGGATTGCCGTGCTGAACTTCAGAACTCAGGTGCTCGATGAAATGAAGCGCCATAATATTTTTCACTACATCAATACCGGAGAGTTTCTTAATTCTTTGTTGTGGCGCAAAATGAAACCCCGCGACTTGCATCTCACAGTTGATACCATGATACTGAAAGCGCTCACCTGAAAGCTGTACAGGTGTATTTACCTGGATGTTCTCTTCAAAACATCACTCACACTTCTGCTATCTTTGTCGCTATGAACCGTAACGAACTTATTGCCCAAATAAAAAAGAAAAAATCTTTTCTCATTATTGGTTTAGATACCGACCCCGATAAAATACCCGCTCACTTAAAAGGGACAGAAAATCCGGTGTTTGAATTTAACAAAGCAATCATTGAAGCCACTCACGACTTATGCGTGGGCTACAAACCCAATCTTGCTTTTTATGAAGCCATGGGTTTAAAAGGGTGGGAAGCCTTTGAACAAACGCTGAGTATTATTCCAAAAAACTGTTTCGTTATAGCCGATGCCAAACGTGGCGACATTGGCAACACGGCAGACCGCTACGCAAAAACTTTTTTCGAAACATACCCGTGCGATGCAGTTACTGTTGCGCCATATATGGGCGAAGATTCCGTGAAACCGTTTATGAAATATCCGGGCAAATGGGCAATTGTTTTGGCGCTTACTTCAAATGCCGGAAGTAACGATTTTCAAATGCTTCAGCTCAACGAAAAATTTCTTTTTGAAATAGTGGCTGAAAAAATAGCTTCCTGGGGAACACCGGAAAACACCATGTTTGTTGTGGGTGCCACACATCCCGAACATTTTGAAAAACTCAGAAAGATTGCTCCCGAACACTTCTTTCTGGTTCCCGGAGTGGGCGCGCAAGGAGGCGATTTGAAATCTATTTCGGCAGCAGGAATGAACAGCGATTGCGGCTTGTTGGTAAACGCATCGCGCAGTATTATTTATGCTTCCAACGGAACAGATTTCGCTGAAAAAGCCAGAGCCGAAGCATTGAATCTGCAACAGGAAATGAACATTTTATTAGCCGAAAAAATGTTACCTTAAATTTTGAAACGTTTCCTCAAGGTTAAATACATACTTTAGCATTATGCAAAACATGACCGACACCGCCAACCCGCCCGCCACTATCAAGTGTTGGGTGGAAGGATACACCGATGCGTTATTCGCATGGGCGTTGCATAAAACATCTTCGCGCGAAGCTGCCGAAGATTTGGTTCAGGACACGTTTTTGGTAGCTTCAGAATCGTTTGAAAAATTTGAAGGCAAGAGTGAACCAAAAACATGGTTGATGGCTATTCTGAACAATAAAATTGCCGAGCATCACCGTAAAAGTTTCAAAAATCCTTTTATCGTTTCAGATGCCGAAAGACCTTTTTTTAATGAAAATGGCGCATGGAACAAAACTCAAATTCCTGAACACTGGCAAGAAGGCAACCTTTTGGACAGTAAGGATTTCAGGGATGTTTTGGACGAGTGTTTGCAGCATCTTCCTGAAAAATGGGCATCTGCCATTCATTACAAATACCTGGAAGAAAAAAAAGCGGAAATCATTTGTCAGGAACTGGGAATCAGCGACACTAATTACTGGCAAATCATTCATAGGGCAAAATTGCAATTGAGAAAATGTATTGAATTGAACTGGATTAAAAGATAACAGATGACTGAGTTAATGAATAAAATGATGTTGTCCTGTATGAAAGCCACTGAAATGGTGGAGAAGAAAAACTTGTTTGGCTTGTCATGGAAGGAAAACATGCAGATGAAAGCGCATACTGCCATGTGTAAGATTTGCAAAGAATATGAAAAACAAAGCAAAATCATTGATTTGGCTTTAAAGAATCATTTCATAAACAGCAACGTTCTTCCCATTAATAATAAGGAACTGAAACTCAAAATCATTTCTAAATTAGAATGAGCCATATAGCAAACATAAAATACTTTATCATTTCAATGATGCTCATTTTTTGCAGCAAACAAGCTGTTGCTCAAAATGCGCCTGAATTAAATCGTTTCAATGTTTCAGAATATAGAGGTCAGGTTTATTTAGCTTGGGAATTAGCAGCGGGCAGCACCTGCAATGGAATAAGAGTGGAGCGCTCTGAAGATGGGGAATCTTTTACCAGAATCGGAAATATCTATGGCGTTTGCGGAAGTTTTTCAGAACCGGTAAGTTATGATTTTACTGATACGAAACCCATCATCAACAAACGCAGCTACTATCGTTTAGAAATGGGCAAAGGGTTTTTTTCAGAAATTGTTTCGCTCGAAATAATCAATATTCAAAACGGCTATCACATCCGTCCTAATCCGGTAAGCAACAACGGAAAAATATATTTCAGCAACGAAAGCAGGTTTGAACATCATATACAAATTATTAGTCCCAAAGGTTTTGTTGTTCACCAAGCATCTACCAATCAGGACTTTTTTGAAATCAATGCCGATTCCTTTCAGTCGGGCATATATTTTTTTGTTATCTCAACTGCCAATGATCCCAAGAAAGCAAGCGGAAGGGTCATGGTGCAGCGCTAAAATTTTCAACCTATGCAACGCTTTTTCCGATTTGTATTAACGGTGATATTGCCATTGATTTTAACGATGAATATTGGCTATTCCCAAACGCCCAGAAAAGTCATTGTCGAACATTTCACCAACTCCAATTGCAGCACTTGTGCTTCGAGAAATCCCGGTTTTTTTACCAACCTAAACAATCATCCTGATATTTTGCATCTTTCCATTCATCCTAGTGCGCCATTCAGCAGTTGTTTGCTTTATCAGCAAAACGCTACGGATAACGATGCCCGCACGAATTATTATGGCATTTATGGAGGCACACCGCGTATTGTGGTGAATGGCAATGTAGTTTCGGCATCTACAAATTATTCGAGCAGTTCCATTTTCACAAACTTTTTATCGCAAACTTCGCCTGCTAGCATCCGCATAGAGCAGGAAAAATTAAATCAGCAAACTATCAATATTAAGGTGATTATCAAAACAACGGAAGCGCACAATCTGGGCACGCTTTCACTGTTTGTTGCTTTAGCCGAAGACACCGTTTATCACTCCGGAACCAATGGCGAGACAGAACACTACAATGTTTTCAGAAAAGCGTTGAGCAACGTAACCGGAACAGATGTAACCTTGCCTGCTGTTGTTGGTGATTCTATAGAATTTTCATTCAACACCACTGCAAATCAGGTGTGGAATGTTTCAAGAATTTTTGCGCTCGCTATTCTACAGGAAAAAACATCAAAAAATATGGTGCAGGCAGCAGCAGTTTCGCCAGATGAAGGAAATATTTCTACAGGAATTTTCAACAGAAGCAATACTGTTCAGGCAAAAATTTTCCCAAACCCGGTTCATCAAGATGTTTACATAGAATGGAATGATGCAACAATGATGCATGTTACTTTATATGATTTGCAAGGCAAACTGCTTTATCAAAGTCCACATCAACGGTCTCCTGTCAAAATTAATCTCTCCGGATTTCCGCAAGGTGTTTACATACTTCGTTTGAGCAACGAACAAGGCAGCTATCAAACAAAGTTAGCGCTGCAACCCTGATTGCACTTTTTTTTCTTCTAATATTTTGAATGCAGCTACACTGCTTTGTGTTTGCTCATTCTTTCCTTTTATTTCGTAATTATCCTGATGCCTGAAAAATAAATTTTCAAAGATTTGTCAGGAATCTGTAAAACCGGCAACTAATCGTTTGATTTTTTTAACCTCCTAAACTATTTTACGATGAAAAAAACAACTTTCATATACCTCTCGGTATTTGCACTTGCAGGATTAATGCTTATTCAATCGTGCAAAAAAGACGATGACAAAGAACAAGAGTTTATTGCCGACAATAGCTCTTTTAGTGGATTCATGGGATGGTCTTTAGACGCAACGCGCCTCGGTGCCGACCCTGCATTAGGCGGAATGGCTCACGGTGGCAATGACTCGACCGTTACCCGCAACATTTATTTCAAAGACGGACAAAACCCGGTGAACGGCAAATATCCGGTTGGAACCGTAGTGGTGAAACGCTCTACTAGTCCGGGCGGCTTAGACGAAACAACCGCTATGGTGAAACGTGGTGGTAATTTTGATTCAGACAATGGCGATTGGGAATATTTCATGCTAATGCCCAATGGTTCTATTGGTGAAGACAACGGAATGCCCATGCGCGGAGCCAACCTGATGAACGGCATGTGTAAAGGCTGTCATGGCGCTGCCGCATCAAAAGATTACATTTTTACCAAGTAAAGTTTCTGAAATACAGGGCGGTGTCAAGTTCGGCTCAAGGCGCTGCCCTTATTTTTTCTTTTCCATATAGCATCTAAAATTTTTCATGATGAACAGATACTATATAGTATTTGCAGTTATTCTCTTGTATTTAAACAACAATATCATGGCACAACAATTTATTTCTGTAAAGGACGCTACAGGCATTGAAATAGGTAGTATTGCTCCAGATTTTTCGGCAACCGACCAAAATGATTCCACGTTTAATCTTTATGAAGCATTGGAACATAACGCCATCGTGCTCATTTTTTTCAGGGGTCATTGGTGTCCGTTTTGTAATAAGCATTTGAAAGCCCTTCAAGACAGCTTGTCCCAAATTGAAAGTCTTGGTGCGAGAGTGATAGCTCTATCACCCGAAAATTCTGATTTCATTAAAAAAACAATGGACAAAACCCATGCTTCGTTCACCTTGCTTTATGATGAGGGATATAAAATTGCCGAAGCCTATGGCGTGAATTTTCGCCCCGACAGCATTTCACGTTTCATGTATAACACCGTGATGGGGGCGAAACTAAAACAGTCGCACTCAGACGACAGCGAGCAACTGCCCATTCCGGCAACATACATTATTTCAAAAGACAAAATGGTGAAGTGGCGGCATTTCGACCCCGACTATAAAAAGCGCTCAAAGGTTTCTGACATACTCGCCAATCTGTAAATAGTGAAATGGATTGCTATATTTTTACTCATGGTTTTACTTGTAGTTTCCATTTGGTTTATAGCTGCCCTTCCTTCAGAAAAACTAAAAGGGCAAACGGTCAACGAAAGTTTACTTACCCTTTCCGAAAATTTACTCTACAATATCAAAACCGAAACTCCAACCGATAGTTTGGAGCAGGCATTAATGAAATTTTCTGTTGAAGATTTGCTGAAAGGCTTACCAAACGACAACTCCCGAAAAACTTTTTGGCTCAACATTTACAATGCCTACTATCAACTATTGGCTTCGCAAAATTTGAAGCCCCCAAAAATTTTCTCTGAAAAAGCCATTCGCTTTGCCGATGCTGCATTCAGTCTTGATGAGGTGGAACATGGCATCTTGCGCAGGTATCGCTCAAAATACAGCGTGGGATATTTGCCGCAATTTTTTCCGAAAAAAATCATCAAACAATTAGCCGTTGAAAAAATTGATTTCAGAATTCACTTTGCCTTGAACTGCGGAGCGAAAAGTTGTCCGCCCATTGCCTTTTATAATTACGAACACATTGATGCGCAATTGGGAATGGCTACACGCTCGTTTTTAGAAAGCGAAACAGATGTGGAGGAAGAAAACAACACGGTCTATGTCTCGAAAATCATGCAATGGTTCAAAGGCGATTTTGGCGGAAAAAAAGGTGTGCGAAAAATGCTGAACCAATACCTTGAAAAAGATTTTTCGCGCTACAAGCTGAAATACAAAGCATACGACTGGAGTGAAGATTTGAGAAATTTTCAAACTGTCAATCCATAATCTGCTATCATGCCATGTCGCCAATGGAAGGCAGTATGGCATTGATAATGGTGATGTTTATGGAGGGGTAAATAGGCGAGAAATCATTTGAACAATTTTGTTCCGATTAATATCCCTGCTATGCTACATCCAAATCCCGCCATCAAAGCGGGAAAATTTATTTCGAGCAAGTGTTCAAAAACAAACCAGATAATTAATCCAAAAAACATACTCATTATAGCACCGAGAGGTGTTGCTTTTTTCCAGTAAACCGCACAAAACATTGGCACTAATAAGGTTACCAATCCTAAAATAGACGACTCTGCCACTAACTGATAAATATTGCTGCGACCCAATGCCATAATTGTTGCAACCAATGCCATGAGCGCCACACAAATGCGCAGCATGAACAGAAACTTTGCATCGCTCCATTCTTTTTTCAAATGTGGTTTAATAATATTTTCAGCAATGATACTTGCGGGCGCTAAAATGGCTCCGCTGCAAGTAGAAAAAATTGCCGAAAGCAAGGCTCCAAAAAACAAAATCTGCACCCATATACCCGAATGTTTCAAAGCCATAAAAGGCAACACCAATTGATAATCCATACCCGAAATTTCATCGGCATACAATACTCTTGCCGCCAAGCCCAGATACAAGGGCAACAATGCAATAACCAAATAAATAATGGCTCCGAAAATAGTGGAACGAACCGCTATGGTTTCGGTTTTACAGGAATTCACTCTTTGAAAAATATCTTGCGAAGCCAGTGAGCCGAATCCTAAAACCATCCACGCGGCAATCCAATGAATCCATTCAGAGAAACCGGCTTCAGGGAAAAAACGATAAGCATCTTCGGGAGCTGCTTCCAAAATTTTTGCCGCTCCCCCACCCGCTTCCGAAACACTCCATACTATGGCAGCAAGTCCGGCAACAATGACAATACTCTGCATAAAATCGGTAATGGAAATAGCCCACATGCCACCGGCAAGCGTGTAAAGTGTAACAATAAATGCACTGATAATAATGCAAGCCGATAACGACAAGCCTGAAATGATTTGCAGAATAATTCCCAATGCCACCAACTGTGCAGCTATGTAGCCGAAAAAAGTGATGACCATAAATACCGAAGCAATAAGTTCGACACGAGCTCCATATTGCTGCCGGAATAAATCGCCCAATGTGAGTATGTTCATGCGATACAATGGTCGGGCAAATACCAACGCAAATAACAACAAACACAGCACTCCTCCAAACGGGTCTTCAATAACGCCTCTTAAGCCGTGCTCTACAAATTCGGAAGATGCCCCGAATACTGTTTCGCTGCCAAACCACAAAGCAAAAAGCGCAGCAGTACTCAATGCCATAGGCAGGTTTCTGCCTGCCACCATATAATCTTTGGAAGTATCAATAAGTCGTGAAGCGGCAACACCAATAGCAATGGTGAGTATAAGATAAATGATTACAGCCGTGAGCAACATGCTGCAATATTAACTGAATAATATAATGGCTGAAACTAACACGATTAGAACAAGTAAAAACTACACTTCCACTGCTTCTTTTACTTCTGTTTCCGCTTCTACCGGCTTATCCATTTCAATGCGCAGGTTATCTATTATGAAAGTCTGGCGGTCGGGAGTGTTTTTGCCCATGTAATATTCTAACAGTTGTTTGATTTGCATTTCCTTATCCATCGTTACGCGGGTGAGGCGAATATCCTCTCCTATAAACTGTCCGAATTCATCGGGCGAAATTTCTCCCAAGCCTTTAAATCGGGTGATTTCAGGTTTGCTGCCTAATTTTTTTGAAGCCGCTTGTTTTTCGCCTTCATCATAACAGTAAATGGTTTCTTTCTTATTGCGCACCCGGAACAACGGAGTTTCCAACACATGCACATGTCCTTTCTTCACCAAATCGGGGAAAAATTGCAGAAAGAAAGTAAGCAGCAATAATCTAATATGCATGCCATCCACATCAGCATCGGTGGCAATCACCACTTTGTTGTATCGCAAATCGTCTAAGCTGTCTTCGATATTCAAAGCGTGTTGCAACAGATTGAATTCTTCGTTTTCGTAAACAATTTTTTTGGTCAACCCGAAGCAGTTGAGCGGCTTACCTCTTAAGCTGAACACCGCCTGTGTTTCGGGATTGCGGGCTTTGGTAATAGAGCCGCTGGCAGAATCGCCTTCGGTAATAAATATCATTGAGTTTTCAGAAAGGTCGCCTTTGTTTTCATCGTAGTGATAGCGACAATCGCGCAATTTTTTATTGTGCAAATTGGCTTTTTTCGCCCGCTGATTCGCCAATTTTTTGATGCCCGCAATTTCTTTCCTTTCGCGTTCCGATTGCAAAATGCGTTTCAGCATGGCATCTGCCGCTTCGGGATGTTTGTGCAGATAATCGTCTAATTCTTTTCTGATAAAATCGTTAATGAATCCGCGCACCGTAGGACCATTGGGTGCCATATTGAGCGAACCCAATTTGGTTTTGGTTTGCGACTCGAACACGGGTTCCTGCACCCGAATACTGATAGCGCCAATAATAGCGGTGCGCACATCTTCCGCATCAAAATCTTTTTTGAAAAAATCGCGGGCGGTTTTCACCACCGCTTCGCGGAAAGCAGACAAGTGTGTGCCGCCCTGCGTAGTATATTGTCCGTTCACGAACGAATAATGTTCTTCGCCATAATGCGAACCATGCGTCAGCGCCACTTCAATATCTTTTCCTTTCAAATGAATCACCGGATAGCGCCACTCTTCCACTTCGGTTTTATCGGTGAGCAGGTCTAATAATCCGTTTTGCGAAAAATATTTCTGCCCATTGAAATACAACGCCAAACCCGCGTTGAGATACACATAGTTTTTGATTTGGTTTTCGATGTATTCGGCAACGAAATGAAAATTTTTGAATACCGTAATATCTGGTGTGAAAACAATCTCGGTGCCATCTCGCTCATCGGTTTTCACAATCTTGCTGTCTTTAATCAGTTCGCCTTTGTCGAATTCGGCTTCCTTGCACTGCCCTTCGCGAAATGCTTTTACAATAAATCGGGTGGAAAGCGCATTCACGGCTTTGGTTCCCACACCATTTAATCCAACCGATTTCTGAAAGGCTTCGCTGTCGTATTTACCGCCTGTATTAATTTTCGAAACACAATCAATCACTTTCCCCAAAGGTATGCCGCGCCCGTAGTCGCGCACACGCACCTGCGCATCGCTCACGTCCACATCAATGCGCTTGCCAAAGCCCATCACGTATTCGTCAATGGAGTTGTCAATGATTTCTTTCAACAACACATAAATGCCATCATCGGGCGAAGTGCCATCGCCCAGCTTACCTATATACATGCCCGGGCGCAAACGGATATGTTCTTTCCAATCTAAGGAGCGGATATTGTCTTCGGTGTAATTATGTGCAGCCATCGTTTTGATTTCGGATTTTAGATTTCGGATTTCTGATTCGGGGTAACAGAGTTATAAGGTTATAAAATTCAAAAGTTGAAATAACCGATTCATTGCCTTTTTTAACCTTAGAACTTTTCAACTTTTATACTTTTAAACCCGGTAACGCAATGATACCAATAAGTAAGCGCTAATGAAAGGATAATTAAAGGCTTGTTTTCAACAGATGGGAGTGGAAGTGTAGATGTATTTGTCTCATCAGGCATTCATCTATAACTTAAGTAATGAATTAATCAGGAAGTGGTATTTAAGGAAAGAACAAACAATGTTCCGGGCAAAGTAAAACAAATCACACCTCCGTCAACTGCCCTTCCGACTTTGCAATAACTAAAGAGCAAAAAGCATCGCCCGTAACATTCACTGTAGTGCGGCACATATCAATGAGCCTGTCAACACCGAAAATTAATGCGATACCATCGGGAGGCAAACCCACCGATTCGAGCACAATGACCAGCATCACCATACCCGCACCGGGCACAGCAGCCGAACCAATAGAAGCTAAAACAGCTGTGAGAATAATCGTAAGCTGACCGGAAACACCCAATTCGATGCCCATCGTTTGTGCAATGAAAACTGCCGCCACCGCCTGATACAGACTGGTGCCATCCATATTAATGGTAGCGCCCAAAGGCAAAACAAAACTTGCTACTTCTTTCGACACGCCTAATTCCTTTTCTACCTGCTCCATCGTAACCGGAAGAGTAGCCGCACTCGAACTAGTAGAAAAAGCCACCAACTGCGCGGGACTGATACTCTGATAAAATTTTCTGAAACGAATGCCTGTTGTGAAGCGAACCAAAATTGGATAGAACACAAACACCATAAAGCCTAAACCGAGCAAAACCGTAAGCGTGTAAATTCCTAATGCCTGAAAAAGCTCCACGGCATCGGCAGGATTGTCGCCCGCAAATTCTACAATTAAACCTGCTAATAAAGCAAACACACCATAAGGTGCGGTTTGCATAATGAGGTCAATAATTTTCAGAATTAGAGCATCCAATCCGGTAAAAAAATCTTTAACCGGTTGTGCAACATCGGGTGCAATAAGCACCAGAGCAATTCCGAAAAGCAAGGCAAAAAATATTACCTGAAGCATTTTGGTATTGTCGCTGAAAGATTGAAAAATATTCTGCGGAACAATATCAATCAGAAACTGCAACGGTTTTCTATCTGCTGCTTCTTTGGCTGAAACAGCTTTCTTTTCAACTGTATCGCCATACTTGGCGCTCATCTCCATTCTTTTTTCTTCGGAAAAAGTATGCCCGGGTTTTATCATATTCACCGCAGTTAAACCAACCGTAATTGCCACTACGGTAGTTATCATATAAATTCCAATCGTCTTTCCTCCAATGCGCGACAGCTTCGAAATGTCTTTCAAATTAGAAACGCCATTGATGAGCGAAACCAAAATCAAAGGCACCGCCAACAACTTCAACAGATTAATAAATATGGTGCCGAAAGGATACACATAATCTGAAACGAAATTTCCAAAACCCAAGATGATAGCGGCAATTCCGAAAGCAGCACCCACAGCCATTCCGATTAAAATCTTCCAGTGTAGGGGTAGTTTTTTCAATGCAGCCGGGCGATTTGGTTTCTTAAAAAATGGTCGGCTAAGGTAAGCGCGGCCATGGCTTCCACTATCGGAACGGCCCGGGGCAGCACACAAGGGTCGTGTCTGCCTTTTCCTTCTATGACCACTTTTTCGCCTGCTTCATTCACGCTATCCTGTTGTTGCATAATGGTTGCCACCGGCTTGAATGCCACACTGAAATAAATATCCATACCATTGGAAATGCCGCCTTGTATGCCTCCCGAATGATTGGTTTGGGTAAGCATTTTTTCAGCCTTTTCATGCGGAAGAAAAGTATCGTTATGTTCAGAGCCGTTGAGTTGTGTGCCACCGAAACCCGAACCATATTCAAAACCTTTCACGGCATTGATGCTCAGCATGGCTTTGGCAAGGTCGGCTTGCAGTTTGTCGAATACCGGCTCGCCCAATCCGGTAGGACAATTTTCGACCACGCAGGTAATTACTCCACCCACCGTATCGCCTGCCTTGCGGGTTTGTTCAATGAGTTCAATCATTTGCTTTGCCACTTTCTCATCGGGGCAGCGAACAATATTCGAATCAATCTTAGACAAGTCTAATTCTGAATATGATTTTTCGAGCGAAATATTTTTCACTGTCGAAACAAACGCTTTTATTTCTATGCCATAATGATTCAACAATTTTTTGGCAACTGCGCCTGCCGCTACCCGTGCAGCCGTTTCGCGAGCAGAGGCTCTTCCTCCTCCTCTATAATCGCGGGCACCATATTTTTCGCTGTAAGTATAGTCGGCATGTGAAGGACGAAAAGTTTCTTTCAGATGCGAATAATCGGCAGAGCGATGGTCTTCATTATGAATGAGTATGGCAATCGGTGTTCCGGTGGTTTTGCCTTCAAACACACCCGAAAGCAGTTCGGCAGTATCGCTCTCTTTGCGTTGTGTGGTAATGTGCGATTGACCGGGTCGTCTGCGGTCTAATTCTTTTTGAATATCGGTTTCGGAAAGTTCCAACCCCGCAGGACAACCATCGATTACCACACCAATCGCTTTACCGTGCGATTCGCCAAAAGTGGTGATACGAAAGGATGCTCCGAAAGTGCTGCCTGCCATAAGGCTGCTAAGTTATAGCATAAAATGGAAGATAAAGTTTGAAAACCAAGTTACTTTTCAACGCATCAAAGCCAACAAGTGGTCAGACGGCTTTTATTGTCAGAATCGCAGATTTAGCGGATGACATGATTTCACTGATTTTGTTTTCAAGGCTTCTTTATCCGCATTCTCCCGTAATCGTATTAATCAGCTATATAGATTGCTCAACTCTATTTTATTGTTTTTTTTTTGCAATATGATTCGCAAAAGCTATTTTTGATGATTTATTTAACCCAAAAAATATCACCATGAAAACCTTCAAACTATTACTTGCTGCGGCATTTCTTTTCTTGATTACATTTTCTTCCTGTAAAAAAGACCCTTGTAAAGATGTTGCCTGCCAAAACAATAGTATTTGTAATGAAGGAGTTTGTAATTGCCTTACCGGTTACTCAGGAACCCTTTGTCAAATTGTTGACCCTTGCTTGAATATTACCTGCCAAAACGGAGGCACATGTAACAATGGTGCGTGCAACTGTCCTGCCGGATACACAGGTGCTAATTGTCAAATTGTAGCTGACCCATGCTTGAATGTTACCTGCCAAAACGGGGGAACTTGCAACAATGGCAATTGCATTTGCACTTTCGAATATGAAGGAACAAATTGCCAGACACCTGCAAGAGATAAATTTCTTGGAAGTTATAATGGATATGAGAACTGTAGTACCGGAAGCGATACTTACAATATTTTTATTAACACAGGTTCCAGCATTTCGCAAATTATCATTAGCAACATTTATGCATCAGGAGCAAATACAATTGCCACATTAAGCGCCAATAACAGTATTAATATACCTCAGCAAGCTTTTGTTACGGGTCAAATTTCAGGCTCGGGCATTTTAAGCAATAATGCTCTGACAATTACTTTTACGATTACAGTCGGTTC
>CAZFFP010000049.1:0-3154 GCA_964518215.1 uncultured Chitinophagaceae bacterium | reverse complement strand
AAAAAAATACACATGCGTGCAACTATTTCTTCTATCTTTGCATCTAAGTTCTAAAGCCTATCAAAAACCCTATAAAACACACTAAAATTCAATGAAATTCCTCTACTCTTTCTTTCTCAATGTTATCACAACAATATTAACTGTATTTGTTATGTTAGTTTTATTGTTTCTCCCCGCAGGCAGCAAAGACTAAAATTAATTTGTAATTAGTTTTTATTATGTGTTTTTAGACAAGTCTAAATAACATCTTATACTCAACACAAATATTCTTAATGCCTTATGCTATAGCCATCGCTGTGGTTAGTTTTCAAGAACTCAATAGCTTTCTAAAAGCATATTTAAAATTTGTAAAGCATGGGAATAAATATAGTGGCGAGTATCCAGAAAAGGATATTTAAAGCAATGCCGACTTTAAAGAAATCTGCAAACCTGTATTGCCCGGCACTATATACCATTGTGTTGGTCTGATAGCCGACAGGCGTAGAAAAACTTGCAGATGCGGCAAAAGTTATGGCAAGTAAAAACGGTAAAGGACTAAGTTCGAGATTATGAGCAGTAGATATGGCAATAGGTGCCAAAAGTGCAGCCGCAGCATTGTTCGACATAATTTCAGTAAGTATGGAAGTTGCTAAATATAATCCTGAAAGCACTGCTACCGGACCTAAAAAACCCAATTGTCCTATCAATGTTTGGGCAATCATATTATCTAAGCCGCTGGTTTTCATTGCCACGCCAAGACTCAAGGCTCCGGCAAGCAGAAACACTACAGTCCAGTTTATAGATTCATACATTTCCTTCATATTGAGTATGCGCAACAAAACCAACAATATCACTCCTGCTATTACGCCTGTAACAATGGGCAGTATGTTGAGTGTTGCAGTGGTAACAATTCCTGCAATCACAGCCATTACTATGTAAAACTTCTTCTTATCGAAATCTACCAGCGAATCGGCAGATAGCAACACAAACGGGCAATCCTGTTCGCTTTCCATTTTTTTCAGTTCTTTTATAAAATGGTTTTTCACTTCAGCCAAAATAACATCGCCTGCTTTGAGTTTCACTTCATAGAGTTGCTCGTGCCTGACTTCTTGCCGATGTCGGATGGCAAGCGGTATAGCGCGGAATCTTCTTCTGAAATCAACATCGCGAAGTGTTTTTCCATCGAACTCAGAATTAGAAGTAATGACCAATTCAACCAAAGAAGATTCTTTTCCTTTTAAATTTTCATCGCCAATTTTAATTTCTACATTAAGTCTGATTTTGCTTCGGTCTTTAAGATTCTTCAGTTTTTCAACATTACATTGCACTTTTAAAATATCAAAAGCATGTAAAACAAAATCGCCCGGAGGCAGATTAAAAGACATGTCGCCCCTTCTCACTTCAATTACATCCATACCGAAATCTTTCACCATTTCAGAATCCATGATTTTGCTGTTTACCGAACCCGATTGTTCGAGTAGTTGAATCTCAGTTATGTAATCGTGCAGAGAAAATTTTTCTTCCAAACTACGCTGGTCTCTGCGGTCGGGGAGCAATTTGAGACCAATGAATATCATATAAACAATGCCGGCAAAAAGAAAAATTAATCCCATAGGCGCCAACAAAAACATAGAAAATCCTGGAAGCCCTTCTTTTTCTGCAATACCACTCACCAGAATATTGGTTGAAGTGCCAATCAATGTGCAGGAGCCACCAAATATAGAAGCAAACGATAAAGGAATAAGCATTTTTGAAGCACTCTGCCCCGAAGTTTTTGCTATCTGAATCACCACCGGAATAAACACTGCCACAACCGGTGTATTATTAATGAATGCTGAAATAGCAGCCACTAACATCATCATCAACATCAAACCAAGATTAAATCTGCGATTAAATATTCCTGAAAGCCTGTGCGCCACATGTTGCAAAGCACCTGTTTTCAGTAATGCAGCGCTAATCACAAACATAAAAGCCACCGTTATAGTAGCATTATTGCTAAATCCTTCGATACCTTGTTCTACAGAAATTACACCTGTTAATACTAAGGTTATCATAATGAGCAATGCCACCAAATCAACCGAGATTATTTCGGTGGCAAACAGTATTAGCGCAACAACAATTACAGCAAGTGTGATAATGGCATCTATACCCATAAAATTGTTTGTTTCGCAAAAATACTATACTCTACTTATATTATAGAGTAAATTGTATTTTTACATTTCAGCAAAAAATTTAATTTTTAATGAAAATAGAAAAACGAAAGAATTTTTCAGATAAACTACAATGGCAGAAAAAGAGACCATAACATACAAAATATTGGCATTTTTCGGAGTTCATTTCATTGCATTGATAGAATGGATTATCAGAAGCAATTCGGAAAGAAGTATATTTTTTCAACTTGAAAAGTTTCCTTGGGTTCAAAAAATTGAGCCCGCATATACTGATATCAAAGCAGAACTTGAAAACCTGTTTCAAATCAAAGAAGAAATTCCGGATTTCAGCTATCTCTCTACTGAACAACAACGACTGGTTCAGCCATTGAAATGGAAATCGTTTATCTTTTGTGCATACGGAGCATACTCAGAAAACAATTGCAAAAAATGTCCTAAAACATTTGAATCGCTAAAAAAAATAAAACACATAAAAACAGCGATGTTTTCTGTTTTCGAACCCAACACACATATTTTGCCGCACAGAGGAGTTTATTGCGGCTTATTGCGCTATCACTTAGCGCTGATTGTTCCGAAAGAAAAAGGAAAATGCGCTATCAATATTTTAGGAGAAGTGCGCCATTGGGAAGAAGGGAAAAGCCTGATTTTTGACGACACATTCGAGCATGAAGCCTGGAATAAAAGCGATGAAGTAAGAGTGGTGCTGTTTGTTGACTTTGAAAAACCCCTGCCCTTTTGGCTAATTCCGCTCAACCGATTCATGATTTGGTTAATTAAAGTTTCTCCCTTAGTTCAGAATATTATGGGTAAAATAAAATGACAAGAGAAAATATCATCTCCATTCAGAGTATATAAAATCGCGGAAAACAGTTAGCGCTTCTTATTTAAAATATAAATATTGTTACTGAATTAGAATACGATTGTATTTTTTCTACAGCAAATCCCATTTAAAAAAATATTTCCAAACATTTCGTTGTGTATGATTCTCAAACTGTTCATGAGTA
>CAZFFP010000048.1:0-28577 GCA_964518215.1 uncultured Chitinophagaceae bacterium | reverse complement strand
CTTGTTGTTTTCTAACTGCCGAACAATACAGACTGATTGGTTATTTTAGATAAATGATTCAAAAGATAAATCTTATTGTATGGTTGATTTGTGCCTGTATCTCGTTTGACTTACAAGCTCAAACGAGGCATGATGCCAATTGGGTGTTTGGAATAAATGCAGGTATTCACTTCGATTCTGTCGGCAATGCTGTTCCTTTTCAACCTGAAGTTTCTAATTTTGAGATGAGCAGTTGCATTTCTGATTCAAATGGTTCGTTACTATTTTATTTTGACAATTCAATGCTAAATCAACATGTTTCAATTTTGCGTGATTCTGACAATAATATAGTTAATAATAGTGGTTCAATTCAAGCATATCCGTCAAGCACTTCGGGTGCAGTTATTATACCTAATGCTACCGCTGATAAGTATATGATATTTCATTTAGGAAATGTGTCGTCTGCTTCTTGTTCTTTATTTTGCCCTAAATTATTTTTGAGTGTTGTATCTTATTTAGATGGCTCGCTCCTAGTAGAAAACAAAAACCATCTTTTATTAGATGAATATTTATTTGAAAAAATAAGCGCTGTTCGTCATGCCAATGGGAAAGACTGGTGGTTGATAGCACAAACACAGATATATGATTCATTATTAAATCAAAGAAATAGGTTTTACAGGTTTTTAATTCAGGATACAATAGTTATAGGTCTTTTCTATCAAGACTTAGGAATTGCTACTAATGATTATGGAGATTTTGCTGGTCAATCACAGATTTCTCAGGCGGGAAACAAATTAGGATTGGTAAGAAGCGGAAGTAAATATTTTGAAGTGTATGATTTCGACAGATGCACAGGATTGTTGGCATTGATAAGAAGTGAAAAAATATTCAATTCCAATGAATTGTATGGAATGGAATTTTCTGGAAATGAAAGATTTTTATACATAAGTAGTGGTTGGATTGGTGGGTTAAGCAGTTTATATCAGATTGATTTGAATAATAATAGCTTGCCTCCATCATTAATTGATACTTCAAGTAAAGTTTTTTGTCAGCTACAGTTGGCAATAGATAATAAAATATATATGGCAAATCAGAGAGGAACTGGCATTCCTGAAAGTGGATACAACCAATATAACCAATATCTAAGTGTTATCAATCAACCTGATTCTGTAGGTATTTCCTGCAATTTTCAACCATTCAATTTTTTCTTAGGAGATAGCAGTAAATCATCGAAAGGTCTTCCCCATTTCCCCAACTACAACCTTGGTGCATTAAGCATCTATGAAGCCGATGCAGGCAACGATACAACTTTGTGTAGCAACAGCCCACAACCACAAAAGCTTGCCTTGTTGGGCAAGCCAGCCGTGTCGGGTGTGCAATACCAATGGGAACCCAACTATAATATCAGCAGCGATACCACTGCCCAAATATTGGCTTTCCCCGATACCTCCACTTGGTATTACCTCATGCTTACAGATACCACCATTACCAATTCCTGCAAAAGCAGGTTAGATAGTGTGTATGTAGAAATATCAACTGTGCCCGATGCTGCATTTGTTTATGAACATGAGAATGATTCGGTATTGTTCACTGCCAACTGGCAAAGTTTATTGTCGCACTATCAATGGGATTTTGGCGATGGAACCACCGCAACCGGCAAAGCAGTAAAACATCAATACCATGTTTCGGCAGACACTAACATCACCGTTCGGCTCATTATAAACAACAACTGCGGTAGCGATACTTCCTATTCCACCTTGTTTGTTTCGGGTATAGCAGTTCTCCCGCCTAATGGCGGGATTAGTGGGCTGGTGAGGTTATTCCCCAACCCCACCACCGGAACCTTACACATTCAAATTCAAAACACTCAAGATAAAATTCAAAGCATCACTATGTATGATGTTGCAGGAAAGCAAATACTTCATCAAGAGCATCCACAGAGCAATGCGGGTAGCTACTCCCTCTCCTTTGGAGAGGGTTGGGGTGAGGCTATCGGTTTATACTACTGCAAAATCACTTTCATCAATGGCGCAAGCATTACTAAAAAGGTAATCAAGCAATAGTTGTCTGAATCGCGGATGAGAAAGATTAAAGGAATAATATTTCGATAAATTCGTTACTGAGAAATTGTTATAAAAAGTGAAACGCTACGTCAAGTTATCGGTTGGTTTTATTTTGCTGTTGGTTTTTCAAAACACCAACAGCCAAAATTTATTCGAGTGGAAAGGAAGTGTGTTTTCTTTTTCCGATTCGATGCCTGTTCCACATGCACATGTCATCAGCCTTCAAAGCAATCGGGCTGCAACAACCGATATTGCAGGTAATTTTTCAATTCAAACGCAGATAGCCGATACGATATTGATAACAGCGATTGGTTTCGAAAAGATGTTTATTCCAGTAATGAATAATCATGTCGGAAACATTTATCTCGAAGAAAATGAAACATGGTTGGACACCATAACTATTCGGGCATTCATGAGTTACAAACAGTTTGCGTTTGAATTCAAAAATCTGAATTTGCCCAAAGAGCCTGAAATCAACCTGAACATTCCGGAAGGTTTTGATTTGTCAAAGCTTAAATTCCCTGACGACCATGCGAGCAGAGTGCCCGCATCTAATGAGCTTCCGCAAATTTCTTTTATTACATTGAATTTAAAATCCGATAAGGCAAATCGTATTTTACGAATGAAGACAGAGTATAAAAATAACATTAGCCGATGGAACGAAATGGAACGCAAATACGGTAACGATTTCATCAAATCCATCACGGGTATTGAAGACGAAGAAGAAATAGTAGCTTTCAAAAAATTCTGCAACCTGAGTCATCAGTTTATTCTCGAAAGCGAACCTTATACTATTGCTGAAGTGCTGGTTGATTGTTATAAAAATTATTCTTCAAAAATCAATCCCTGATGCACGAATCTAAAAAAGTTAGCTCAGGGGTTTATCGCTGTGAATGGTGCCTCAAGGACCCGCTCTACATAAAATATCATGATGAAGAATGGGGCGTGCCCGTGCATGACGACCAAAAGCTGTTTGAATTTTTGATTCTCGAAAGTTTTCAGGCAGGCTTGAGTTGGCTTACTGTTTTGAAAAAACGCGAAAATTTCAGAAAAGCATTTGTAGGTTTCGATGCTCGAAAAGTTTCAAAATTTACTCCTGAAAAAGTGGAAGCGCTCATGCAGGATGCAGGTATTATTCGTAACAGATTAAAAATTGAAGCCGCAGTAAACAATGCAAAATGTTTCTTAGATATTCAGAAAGAATTCGGCTCGTTCGACAAGTATGTGTGGAGTTTCAGTGGTGGCAAAACCATTATCAATCATTACAAAAGTCTTTCTGAAATTCCTGCCAAAACACCCGTAAGCGATGCCATGAGTTTAGACATGGGCAAGCGCGGATTCAAATTTCAAGGCTCTACTATTTGCTACGCTTTCATGCAGGCGGTAGGTATTGTTAATGACCATTTGGATGGTTGTTGGAGGAAGTGACAACTCCAAAATACGCACCTCTTTTCAACTCCCAATATCACCAAAAACCTTCCCTCCCCGCTATTTTCTTATTTTTGCGTTTCTTTTTGTAATTAAATAAATTCATCGAAATGCTCAATTTGGTTTTATTCGGACCTCCCGGCAGTGGAAAAGGAACACAAGCCGACAATCTTAAAGCGAAATACAATTTAGTGCATATCTCTACAGGCGATTTGCTGCGTCAGGAAATTAAAGACCAAACTGCGCTCGGTTTGGAAGCCAAAAAACTCATGGACCAGGGCTTGTTGGTTCCCGATGCGGTGGTGATAGGAATGATTAGCTCAAAACTCGATGCCAATAAAAATGCAGCAGGTTTTATTTTCGATGGCTTTCCGCGCACGGTGGCTCAGGCAGAGGCGCTCGATGCGCTGCTCACCGAAAAAGGCACTGCCATTGCACAATGCCTGTTTCTGCATGTAGGCGAAGAAGCGTTAGTGAAAAGATTGCTGCATCGTGGCGCTACTTCTTCGCGTGCCGATGACCGCGATGAAAGCATTATTCGCAATCGAGTGAAAGTATATCGGGAACAAACTTTACCCGTTGCCGACTATTATGCCGCTGAAAATAAAAGCACCGATATTCCGGGCGAGGGCACTATTGAGGAAACCTTTGAATTATTAGTTGCCCAAGTTGAGAAACTGAAGTAAGCTTTTAATACATATTCCTGCTACCACAATTATTGCCCGACATTCAGTTGGGCAATCAAATACCTCCTCATGGAATCCAACTTTGTTGATTATGTAAAAATATTTTTCCGTTCGGGCAACGGGGGTCAGGGCTCTGTGCATTTTCTCAGAGATGCCCACACCAGCAAAGGCGGTCCCGATGGTGGAGATGGAGGCAGAGGAGCGCATATTATTCTTAGAGGTAATAAACAACTCTGGACTTTATTGCATTTGAAATACCGCAAACATATTCATGCTGACAACGGCATGCCCGGTGAAGGAAATAACAGAACAGGCTTGAGTGGTAAAGACATCATTTTAGACGTGCCGCTTGGAACTGTAGCTAAAGACCCGGAAACGGGAGAAGTGTTGTGCGAAGTAATGGAAGAGGGAGAGGAAGTAATTCTGATACCCGGTGGCAGAGGCGGTAAAGGCAATAACTTTTTCAAATCGGCTACCATGCAAACGCCCCGCTTTGCACAGCCGGGCGAACCCGGACAAGAAGGTTGGAAAGTTTTGGAATTGAAAGTATTGGCAGATGTAGGTTTGGTAGGTTTCCCCAATGCCGGAAAATCAACTTTACTTTCGGTATTGTCTGCCGCAAAACCCGAAATAGCCGATTATCCATTTACTACGCTCACACCCAATTTGGGCATTGTATCGTATCGTGACGACCGCTCGTTTGTAATGGCAGATATTCCGGGAATTATAGAAGGGGCACATTTGGGCAAGGGAATCGGGCATCGTTTTTTGCGCCACATTGAGCGCAACTCCATGTTGCTGTTTATGATTCCTGCCGACAGCAACGACATAAAAAAGGAATATAAAATTCTGCTGAACGAGTTGAAACAATACAATCCCGAACTCATCCATAAACCAAGATTACTGGCTATTACCAAATCCGACCTGTTAGATGCTGAACTTGAAAAACTCCTGAAGAAAGAACTTCCGAAGATTCCAGCTATTTTCATTTCTTCAGTTGCCGGAAAAAATATTCAGGAACTGAAAGATAAAATATGGATAATGCTGAATGAGGAAGTATAGTTCTAATAGTTGAAATTAGTATTAACTGTAATTGAAATATTGAGACATTCAACCTTTGAAGATGTTCTGTGAACCAAAACAATAAATTTTAGAACTGCCTAAATAGATTCGATTTACCTTTGTCGCATGTCGTTTCATCGTTATATTCTTCATTCGATATTTCTAGTTATTGCTGTGCTGATTTTTTGCTGTGACCAACCAAATACAAATAGCAACAAAAAAATATTTCGTTACAATCAGGCATCAGGTGTTTCATCGCTCGACCCGGCTTTTGCCCGCGATCAAGGAAATATTTGGGCAGTCCACCAACTTTTTAACGGACTGGTACAGTTTGATGAGCAACTAAATATTGTCCCCTGCATTGCCAAAAGTTGGGAAATTTCGGATGATGGGTTAACATACACCTTTCATTTGCGAACCGATGTTCGGTTTCATGAACGAGATTTATTTCCGATAGAAAGAACAAGAGTTCTTAATGCTCATGACGTGGTTTATTCTTTTGGAAGAATTACTGACCCTGTAGTAGCATCGCCCGGTGCTTGGATTTTTAATGAAAAAATTGCTGATATAAATCCGTTTGAAGCCCTTGATGATTCAACTTTTATTTTGCGATTGACGCAACCATTTCGCCCCATGTTGAGCATGCTTACTATGGAATACACTTTTATTGTTCCGAAGGAAATAGCAGAGCATTTCGGCAAAGATTTCAGAATTAATCCGGTAGGTACAGGACCATTTCAACTTAAAGTTTGGAAAGAAGGCAACACCCTTATTTTGGTGAAAAATGAAAACTATTTTGAAACCGATAAAAATGGAAATTCTCTACCATATCTCGATGGTGTGAGAGTGTCTTTTATTGAAAGTAAGGAAACCCAATATTTGAAATTTATGCAAGGTGAAATTGATTTCATGAGTGGTTTAGACAAAAGCTATATCAACGAATTGCTGACTTCAGAGGGGAATCTAAAACCGCTACACGCATCAAAAATAACTCTATTCAAAGCGCCTTATTTGAATACAGAATATCTCGGTATTCTTTCTGATGAAAAAAACGAACTTCTTAAAAATCATCCATTAAAGAATAAGTTGGTGAGGCAAGCAATCAATTATGGTTTCAACAGAAAAGATATGATTATCTATTTGAGAAATAATGTGGGTATTCCTGCTAACTCCGGTTTTATTCCGTGCGGGTTGCCATCGTTCGATTCGCTGTTGGTAAAAGGATATAATTATAATCCGGAAAAAGCTCGCGAATTATTAAAACAAGCGGGCTTTCCCGAAGGAAAGGGCTTCCCCGAAACAACTTTATTAATGAATAATGCTTATGAGGAATTAGGCACATATATTCAAAAACAACTTAAAGAAATCGGATTGAATTTTAAATTGGAATTAGTGCCTTCTGCTTTTCTGCGCGAGCAAATGGCAAAGTCAAAAACATTGTTCTTTCGTGGATCATGGATTGCCGATTATCCCGATGCAGAAAGTTATCTTACCATGTTTTACAGTAAAAACGGTTCGCCCCCTAATTATACCCGGTTCAGCAATAAATTTTTTGATTCACTATACGAAAAGGCTTTACTCGAAAATAATGACAGCGTTCGTTATGAATTATATCGCGCTATGGATAAAATCTTAGTGGAAGAATCTCCTGTAGTTCCTTTGTTTTATGATGAAGTGATCCGCTTTGTTCGCAAAGGGGTAAAGGGCATGGAGCCTAATGCCATGAATTTGCTTGATTTGAAAAAAGTGGATGTAACACTTCCGAAAAATTAAACTCAATCAATGGCGCCTTCTATTGTTAAGCACCAAGTTTTCGAGTAATGATGCTATGATAGATTGAATAATACTGAAGAGCAATGCCCACCAAAAATTTCTGACATCAAAACCTGTTACCAACCAGCCTGCAAGCATAATTACCAATGCATTGATGACAAACAGAAATAAACCCAAAGTGAACACCGTAAATGGTATAGTAAATAATATCATCAAAGGTTTGATGGTCATGTTGAGCAAAGCCAATACCAATGCTACCAGTATAGCAATCCAAAAACTTTCGATATTAATGCCCGGAAGTAAGTCGGCTGTAGCATACACCGACAGCGCAATAAGCAAATATTTGATGATGGTTTTCAAAGTATCGTTCATGGCTTTTTTATTTGTTAGGTTACAATATTATTTTTCCTTCTTCAATCAATTCGTCAATTTTCAATTCTAATGATTCATCAACTATTTTGGAAATTGGGCACCTGCCACATGCTTCCCCAAAGGCTTTGTCCGCCATCTATATAAAGTGTTTGACCGGTGATGTATTCTGAGTAAGGAGAAGATAAAAACAATACCAAGTTTGCCACTTCATCTACGGTTCCCATGCGTCTCATGGGTATGCTCGATTCTATATCTTTTTTGAAATCTTCAGGATACTGGTCTAAACCACTCGACAGGATGATGCCCGGAGCTACCGAGTTAATGCGGAAATGATGTTGCACCCATTCTATGGCAAGCGATTTAGTGAGATTATCTACACCGGCACGAGCAGCACCGGTATGTGCCATTCCCGGAAAGCCCCGATAAATCTGAGCGATAATATTCACCACTATTCCGTTTTTATTCGGAATAAAAAAGGCGTTGGCAAAAGCCTTGGTCATGTAAAAAGTGCCGTTAAGGTTGGTGTTTATAACAGCGTTCCATCCGTTATCTGAAATGTTTTCTGCCATTGAAGGAAATTGTCCACCACCGTTGTTGATGAGAATATCAATTTTTTCGCCTCTTTCCTGAATGGTTTTAATGACTTCCTGAATGGTTTCAGATTTGCGTATGTCCAATTCAAAAAAATCGCAATTACCTATTTGCTGAAGTTCATTCAGCGCATCTTCTAATCTTTCCTTTTTCCGCGAAGCGATATAAACTTTTGCTCCGAGTTCAAGAAATTGTTTGGCAATAGCTTTCCCTATTCCGCTTCCGCCTCCGGTAACAAATACTGTTTTCCCGGCAAATAATTCTTTTTGAAACATACTTTGGTTTTTAAAGCAGCATCAAAAATAGTTTTTTTCGTAAGAAGCAAAAGGAAAGGTGCAGATTATAACCGGTATCAGAAATTAATAGAAATGCGATTGCTGTTTGGCACGTGTGTGCTGATAACTTCAGTAAGGTTATCAATAGAATGAATAGTGGTTTCCAAAATTGTTTTTCGGTCGAAAATGGCAGGTCCCGTTACTTTGATGATGCGCACATCATACTGACCGCTATTTTCAATTTTCTTTAATTCAATAAAGTAGTTGTTGAAACTAAACCACATATTTCAGGTTTTGCCTACTCATACGAAAATGTAGAACCGAATGTTTCAGAAGTCTGCTTCACAATTCCGGCAAACTATGAATATTGCAGCGATAGCGGGTTATTTCTTTCAATTCGCCCGAGGCGGTTACATATACTGCCTTCACACGGGTTTTGCCGTCATAATTCAACAGATGAATGGCTTTTTGGTCGTCTGAAAGTTTATATTCCAAAACGGGCGCAATGCTATCGGTATCGTATTGTACATCTTTCAGTTGCTGAATGGTATCTTCAGTAAAGATTTGATGATAGTGCCTGAATTCCTGAGCTTGTAATGCTGAAATAAAAATTGTGAGGAATAATATGGTAATGGCGTATTTAAACATGATACTAAAGATACAAAATCATAAATGAGCTTAATTTTTGAAAAATTTAACACGATTTTAAAATCATGCTAAGCAAAACTTGTTAGCGGTGTAATTGTTTTAAAAGCGTTGCTACGTTATTCAGCAAATAATCAAAATCGTTTCGGTTTATTTCCGCATTGGTATTTCTGAGCATTGTCAATAACGCTTCTGCTTCTTCAACTATCATTTCAAATCCAAATACCGAAAGCATAGATTTCATTCCGTGTATTCGCACAGCTAATTCTTCTCTCAAATATTTTTCTTTGCTCAAATGAACCGAAAGCAATTCATATTCTTCCTTTAATTCTTTATGAAATAATGCCAGTTCTGCGTTGGCTTCAGAAGGCTGTTTACCGAAAATTTTGTAAAAATTCTGTAACGAATCTTCAATACATTCTTTCAAGTTGTCTTCATTATCCATATTTACACATTGATATTTCTATAAACCACCACAAATATATGCTATGAAAAAGAAGCAAAAAGTAATAATAGTTGGCGGTGGTGTGGCGGGTATGTCGGCTGCACACGAGTTTGCCCTGCGCCACGAATATTTCGATGTTGAAGTTTACGAACAGCACCCCGTTTATGCCGGAGGAAAGGCGCGCAGCATACAACATTTTTCTTCCGAAATCAACCAACACTTACCTGCCGAGCACGGCTTCCGTTTTTTTCCGGGGTTTTATATAAACCTGGACGAAACCATGAAACAGATTCCTTTAGGCAATGGCAAACACGTCATTGACAATTTGGTGGAACCCGAATACTACACGTTTTTATTTCCTTCGGAAAACGAAAATGAACCCGGAAGACTTTTGGAGTTTCCGGTAAAATTCAGAATAGGCAACATCAGAAAAAATTTCAGGAAGCTGAAAGAAATGAGCGGCAAAGCCGATGTAAAAATAACCCGCGAGGGTTTTTTGTTTTTTGCCAAACGGGTGCTGCAACTGTTCACTTCGAGCCGGGCAAGAATTGATAACGAATATGAAGCCATGAGTTGGCTCGAATTTGTGGAAGGGGGCGAAGAAACCAAAGAAGAGTTTGGCGAAGACTATCAGTATTTCATGGCGGAAGGACTGACACGAAATCTGGTAGCCTGTCAGGCAGATAAAATGAGTGCGCGCACCGCAGCCATCACGCTTACAAAAATGCTCATGGAAATAGGCAGCTTATCGGGTGCTGCCGACCGTGTGCTGAATGCCCCCACCAACGAAGCATGGTTGTTTCCGTGGAAAAAATTTTTAGAATCGAAAGGCGTAAAATTTCATCAGGGCTACAAAGCCGTGAACATTTTCACCGAGCCTATGAAAGAAGGCAATTACAAAGTAACCGGATTTCGAGCCGCGCTTTGGAAGGATGCCTTAAAAAATTACGATTATGAAAACGGCATGGATATTTGCGAAGATGCCTGTTACCTCTTTGCCGTTCCGATGGAAGCCTTTCAACTGCTGGTATCGAACAATAGGAACTGGTATCAGAGAAATAAAGCTGCGCTGGGCATTACTCAAAACGAAGCCGAGCAACTCATGATTTCAAATATTGACACCACGCTGCGGCATTTAGACGAATTGATTCTTTCTTTAGAATGGATGAACGGCATTGTGTTTTATTTGAAATGCGATGCGCCCATTACCAACGGACACATCACTTTCAGCAATACTGCCTGGGCGATGACCGCTTTTTCGCAAAAACAATATTGGAAAAAATATTGCGAACAGCACCCTATTCCCGAAGGAGTATGCACCATTCTTTCGGTGGTAATTTCCGACTGGCATACCAAAGATGAAAACAGCATTGCCGCGAAAGATTGTGCCGAAGACCAAACGTTGATTGATTGCGCCTGGCAGCATATTGTGAAAACAAAATTTGAAGTGATGGATGCGCGCACCGGAGAAAAACGCCCTGTGTGCCACGATGATTTAGTGTGCGGCTACGTGGCGGAAAGCATTAAGCCACACCCGCAAATTCATGCACAAACCCCCTGCCCTTTTCCCGGTGTGGTAGATTTGAATGTGTTGGATGCAAACCAAATGAAGCAACTGAACGAGTGGTCGGAGCAGCGCATGATAGAAATGTATAGAGCGCCAATACTTTCTAAAGAGCCGCTGCTCATCAACACCATTGGCACCTGGAGCAAACGACCTTCGGCAAGCACGCGCTTAGACAATCTGTTTCTTGCCAGCGACTATGTAAAAACAGAAACCGACCTTGCCACTATGGAAGCCGCCAACGAAGCCGCCAAGCGTGCCGTTAATTCCATTATTGATTATCACGAACGCAACCATCTGAATTGGTATCACCGCCTGAAACTCAGAAAAGTGCGCATCAGAAAATATCCCATTCCTTTTCTGTTTAAAATATTTATTCCTTTTCGGTGGTATGACTATATGCGTTACAAAAAAGGATTGCCTTATAATGAATTGCTTACCGACAAACGACTGGAAAAATTGCTGCGTGCGTTGCGTTGGCTGGTGAAAAAGGTGTTTTAAAATGATAAAAACTTGCTGATAATTCAAAGTTTAGGCTCTGATATTTCAAAGTTAGAGTCCTGATATTTCAAAGTTAATGTCCTGATAATTCAAAATAGACTTGCTGATAATTCAAAGTTTAAGCTCTGATATTTCAAAGTTTGTCTGCAGATAATTCAAAATTGTTTGTGTGAAAATTGATTTTTTTTAGAAACTCCCGTAGCGCGGGAAACATTATTCCGTGGAATAAACTTGCAGAAATTATTACCCCTTAAAACGGTGAAAACAACATGTTCAACACACTAATATTGAATGATTCAGCTATTCAGGTTATATTAAAGTTCAGTTTGACCAGCCACTGATGAACTTTATTGCTCACATATATAAAAACATTCTATACCCGCGCATTCAAAATATTTTGGGATACTTCGCCCGAAATGGCATGACAGTAGAAGATATCAGCCGAAAAAACACCATTGTGCTGTTTTGTTTTGTTACACTTCCATTCAGCATTTTTTACATGCTTACCTATCAGGAGTTAGGCGGTGAAAATCGTTTTTGGTCACACATGTTTTGCAATATGCTGCTTATAGCTATTCCGTTTTTAATTAAAAAAGGAATTTCATTACGAGTTGCCACCAATCTTTTTTTATTTGCAGGCTTTCAGGCATTTTTAGTTTCTACATACTACACCGGAGCCATACAATCGCCCGTGTTGTTTTGGTTTGTGTTTTTACCGGTATGCTCCATTTTTATGCGTAATGAAAAAGATGCTTTGATTTGGTTAGGCGTAAGTCTGTTATCGGTTGGATTTTTTCTCTTCAAAGCGCCCCGCACAAATGAAGAACAGACTATTTTTTGGTCGTTCATTTTTTTTGTTAATACAGGACTGATTACACTTTTAACATGGATGTTTTATGCTTCTGAAAAAAATAAAAACAACTTGATGAACCTCATTACCCGAAAAAATGATGAACTAGAACAATCGAAAAAAATCAAAGACGAATTTATTGCCAATGTGAGCCACGAACTACGCACCCCTATGAATGCTATTATGGGGCTTTCTGAAATACTATTCAAAAGCGCTGAAAACGAAGAGGATAAACAACTTTTGAAAGAATTGAATATGGCATCGAAAGACCACTTGCGCATCATCAACGATATACTTGATATATCGAAAATAGAAGCCGGAAAAATGGCGGTGGAAGCGATAGATTTTGACTTACGTTTGCTGCTGAACAATATTTACGAACTATATAAAAATGAAGCTGCAAAGAAAAACATCAGGCTTCAAATACGTTTGGACGAGTGCCTTCCTCAATACATCAGTTCTGATTCGGTGCGCATTCGCCAAATCATTAATAATCTTTTGGGCAATGCCATAAAGTTTACAGAAAGCGGCACAGTAGAACTCAACATTTCCAGTAAATACATCAGCGAAGAAAGCCTTCTTTTGTGCATAGAAGTAAAAGATACAGGTATTGGAATCGCAGAAGATAAACTCGATTCGATATTTGAAAGTTTTTCGCAGGCAGACAGCAGCCATGCTAAATTATACGGTGGCACAGGCTTGGGTTTATATATAGTAAAACAGATAGTCGGAATGCTTCATGGTCATTTAAAGGTATATTCAGAATACAACAAAGGCTCGGTATTTCAGGTAGAAATTCCTGTAGAACAAACCAAAGAAATGAACAACATTGCGGCAACAAAATATGTGTTGAATAATGCTGAAAAAGAATGGCTTCATTCTTTACGAATTTTGATGGTGGATGATAAAAACATCAATAGGCTGGTATTCGAAAAACAAATGGAACAGGAATTAGGCAAAAAAAATATTGCCTTTGCTGCCGATGGGAAAACTGCACTTGAAAAAATACTTCAACAAGATTTTGATTTAATTATTATGGACATTCAAATGCCCGGAATGGATGGTATAGAAACCACTCGCCTTGCACTTCAGCAAAAACCCGAACTCAATATAATAGCTCTCACAGCGAGCGGCTCACCAAAAGAATTGCAGGCATTTTCCAAAATCGGTTTTAAAGAAGTAATCGTGAAGCCTTATGAGTTGAACGACCTGCTGCATAAGATGTTCAGGGTATCCGCCACAACTGTAGTCAGGTAAGTTATAACTTTATTTTATTTTAACGGTTTTCCGTTACCGTTCCATTCTTTTCTTAATTCTAATATTGTAATTATGAAACAGATAGTGCTCATTGAAGACCATGAAATCGTTCTGCAAGGATTGCGAACCTCATTGCAAAACCTGAATGAAGAAACTGTCATACATTCGTTTAACGACAGCAAAAATGCGTTGGATTTTTTACACTTCAACGCTCCCGATTTAGTCATTACCGACCTTGATATGCCCAAGCCCAACGGTATAGAAATTTGCATAAACATAAAGAAACACCATCCTGATGTGAAGTTTTTAGCTTTTACAAGTTTTGAAGCCAAAGAACTGATGGATGATTGCCTCAAAGCAGGCTTTAACGGTTTTCTCGAAAAGAAAAAAGGCATCGAAAAAATTCGGGAAGCTGTAGAAACTATACTATTTGAAAGTGAAGATTATTTCCCCGCTGTTCACCTCAATTTCCTCAACAGTTATCGCCCGCCAAGAGTCGCAGAATTATCAGAGCGCGAAATAGAAATTATCAAACTGATTTGCTCGGGACTTTCTTCCAAAGAAATTGGAGCAGAATTATTCATTGAAGTGAACACGGTAGAGTCGCACCGGAAAAATATTTTCAGAAAAGTAAAAGTGAAAAATGTTGCTGGCATGATTCACTACGCATTTAAGAACGGCATTGTAGAAATATGACCAATACTATTATAACTGATACTAACAGCTATCAAAGTAAAATTATTGATTACTACGACCACTCAGAAATTGATTACAAACTGTTGTGGCATTTGAATCAATACAAAAGTCTTCATTATGGGTATTGGGACCACACCACCCACAGGTTACGCGATGCGCTGCAAAACATGAATTTAAAATTGAAAGAATTCGGCAACATTCCTCCACAATCACAGGTGCTCGATGCCGGTTGCGGAGTGGGTGGCAGCGCCATTTTTTTAGCTGAAAATTTTGATTGCAAAGTAACCGGCATTACTTTACCGCCAAGACAGGCAATTATTGCCAAAGAATTTGTAGCCGAAGCACAATTAGAAAAAAAAGTCCGCATCATTAATGGCGATTATTGCAACAGTGGCTTGGGCGATGCACAATTTGATATAGTATGGGTGCTCGAAAGCAGTTGCCATGCTCCCGATAAATTTCAATTTTTAACGGAGTGTTTTCGCCTATTGAAGCCCGGAGGCAAAATGGTGATAGCCGATTATTTTGAAAATAAACTCCATACGGTAGAAAGTAAAAAAATGATGCGCCTTTGGGCAGATTCGTGGTCCATAAATAATTTTTGGAGTTACGATTCGGCTCCCGAATTAGCTGCCCGAGCAGGGTTTGAAAACATTGTTCTCGAAAACAAGACCTCGCCTATTTTAAAGAGCAGCCGAAGGTTGTATTTATACTACTTTCCCGGATGGTTTTGCGATAAGGTTTTAAATTTTTTCAGAATAAGAAATGAAGTGCATCGAAAAAATACTGCTTCGGCATACTATCAATACAAAACCCTGAAAGCCGGTTGGTGGCAATATTGTTTTTTCAGCGCAGAGAAGCCGCTTTAGCTCCTTCAATCCGGATGTCTCATAAAAATACTTATGAGTATCTGAAAAAAATTGTCATCAACCTGTTTTTGTATTTCTAACACGCTTCACAAAAGCGGTTTCTCCAAAAAACTCAAACAAAATAATTTTTATGGTGGTGTAAGCAGGCACAGCTATCACCATACCCCAAATGCCGAATACGGTTCCGGCTGCTACTATTACTATAAAAATTTCCAGCGGATGTGCATTGGCGCTCTTAGAAAATATAAAAGGCTGCAACACATTATTATCTAACAATTGCATCGAAGCAAAAACTGCCATGATTTTTAAAACCAATGGAAGCATTTCCTCATATTGTCCTGTATGCAAATGTGTTACAATACCCAGCGTGATTCCAACTATGGCTCCCATCAAAGGACCAACATAAGGTATCACATTCAGTAAACCGGCAAGCACACCTATCAGCAAAGAATTTTCTACTCCCAGCAAATGAAGTATTACAGACACATACACAATAATGATACTCACCTGCAGCATAATTCCAAGAAAATATCTGAACAACATCCTGCGCACATTGTCGAAAGTTTTCTGAACCTTTTTCTCCTGCCCTTCAGGTAAAAAAATAGATACCAAACGCAGAAACAGATTTTCTTCTTTCAGGAAAAAAAACAAAATAAAAAAAGTGGAAAATATCACCAGAAAAATATTTCCGGTAGTTTCAAAAACCGATTGAATGATGGAAGGAAAATGAATAACATTGATGAGTTCTGTAACTTTTTCCTGAATATATACCGGAAGAGACTGATTGGAATTGCCCATTATACCAAACTTGTGCAACAGCTCTTCTAATCGAAAAACAGGTCCGCGCAAATCGTTCATCACCCGCGACACATCTATTTCGGCAATCATGCGCGCCTGCTGAGTAACCAGCGGAATAATCATGGCGAACAAACCGGAGAAAAAAACTATGCCGCCAACAATAGTCAGCAAAGCAGCTACAGCTGGGGGCAATCCGAAATTTTTTACTTTAATTTTTCGCAGAAAATCATACACCGGTTTATTGATGAGCGAAAGAATACCCGCTAACAAAATGCACAAAATAATGAGGTAAAAATACCACATAGCCATAGCTGCAACTACAATAATTACTATAGCAATAAGCCATTTTGGAAACACATTCATGGCAAGGTTTTACATGAAAAATTTACTGATGCAAAGTAAAGAAAATATCTGTGTCGAAAGCAAATTGAAATAATCGCTTCCTGCCTGAAGAAGCGATGAGTTACAAAAGCGAAAAAATTATTTCGTTTTTTTTCTTCTTTCAAAAAACGCTTCCGCCATCCACAAAAATTCGTCAACAAAAAATTTGATTCTGTTTTCAAAACTCAAATCGGTGAGTGTGCCTTCGCTATCAAATTTTTGTTCCACATTTGGCACCAGCAACATTACCGGAGCCGGCACCGACCAAATGGCAAGCATCAGTTGTTGCATTTGCATGCCGCCTCTCACACCTCCGTTTCCACCCGAAGTTACCGATACAATTCCTGCGGCTTTCTTGCGAAAACTTTTTTCATCCAAATGTTCCACCGCATTTTTGAGTGCCGAAGTAAACGAGCCGTTATATTCGGGCGACACCAAAATGAACGCATCGGCTTCCTGAATTTTTTGTTGCAATTGTTGTAAGCCCGAAGGTGGCGCGGTAAGTTTTGAAAGCGTTTCTTCAAATGCCGGAATATTGAATTGCGAAAGGTCAATCAGTTCGGCCTCCAATTCTGAAAAATATTTCATGCGCTGTTGCAAATGCAAACTTACCCGATGCGACAAACGACTGATGCGATTACTCGCAGATATAATAGCAATTTTCATGTGTTATCCCTGAAATTCGATTTTGCGGTGCGTGCCATCGCAATACGGCTTGTTTGAGGAGGAGCCGCAGCGACAAAAAGCGGTTACCTTATGTTTTTTCGTTTCGTTGCCTTCGGCATCTTTCACCGTTAGATTACCATATACTAACAGCGGTCCGTTTTTGCTCACTTCGGCTATGATTTCATGCTCCACCGAAGCGCTTTCAGAAGCATTATTGCTGAAATAACTCAAAGCGCCCGAAGGGCATTGGCTCACCTGCTGCACAATGGCATCGGACGAAGCTCCTTGGGGTTTTATCCAGGGCTGTTCTTTAGAGTTGAAAACCGTTGGCAAGCCTCTTACGCAATTGCCCGAATGGATGCACTTGGCGGCTTCCCAAACTATGGTTACTTCGCCATTCGAGTAGTGCTTGATTTTGTTGTCGCTCATGACTGATGATTTTGTATTTGAAATTACTCTTTTTTGATTTCAGATTTCCGAAACATCCTTGCTCTCGATGGAAATACTTCCAGAAAGTACTTTTGCTACCGGACAAATTTTAGCAATGTGCAATAGGCGGTCGCGCTGCTCTGTATCTAAATTTCCTTTGAAAGAAAGTTCACGAAAAATAATCGACTTTAAACCTTCATTGGTTTTTTCTTCAGAAATATTGAGAGAAATATTTAATGATTGCAAATCCCACTGTTTGCGTTGCGCATACATTTTAACGGTGATAGCCGTGCAGGCAGCCAAAGATGACAATAACAATTCATGGGGTGTAGGTCCCGCATTTTTACCTCCGTTACTTTCAGGCTCATCTGAAATCCATTGATGATTTCGGGCATGTATTTCAGTGCTGAAATTTTCAGTGCTTGTAGAAAGCGTTACAGGTTCTTTCAAAAATAATTCGGGCATGGAAATATATTTTGGTTCGTCAAGCAAAGAAACGTTAAAACAACCAATAACAATTGTGCAGTTTATTGGTTCGCGCAATCGAATCAATAATAAAGTAAGCGCGCTTAATACATCATCATTTTCATGCAAAACACACTGCCGCCCGATTTCATGTATTCGGAAGTGTCGGTTTCGATAACGGTATAGCCTGCTTGGTTCAATGCGTTTTTGGTTACTCTGGAACCGGGATGTATGATGGCAATTTTTTTACCAGAATTTTTATCGTTGATACAATGTGCATTCAAAGAGAAAAACTGCTCAGCTTCTTCCACCTGAATTTCAACGATGTTTTTGAAAAGTTTTTTCAAAGCAGATTTACCATCTTCCGTAAAAGCATCGGGACACAGGAGCAAGGTATTTTCATCAATGGGAATGAAACAGGTGTCGAGGTGATAAAAGCGCTCATCAATGAGTTCGAGTGTAACAACGGGCACTTGCAGCAGGGCTGAAATTTCTTCATAAGCCACCGTTTCGCTGCGATGACCGTAACCTCCATACAACAAATTTTTCCCGTAATGCGGAATGGTGTCGCCCATACCTTCGAACAGTTGTGTGCGCGCCAAATGCAATATGCGGTAGTTCTGTTGCTCGTAAAATGTTTGAAAATGCGGCACTTCGCGCTGACGACTTTCATGACGCATCTTGCTCATCAACACTACCCTTTCACCATCAAGCATCCACGGGAACGATTGGTTGGCGGCAAACACCATGTCTTCGCAGCCTTCAACGCCTTTTATTATATGCACCTGTTCCAATGCGCCTTCAAGCGCCAGATTTTGATAAACATCGTGCAGTGCTTTCCATTGTTGTTGCGCCAGCGCTTTATCTAAAGCACCAATTTTTCCTTCCATGTGAACATTCTTCACGTCCACAATATCAAAATATTCGGGGCTGCACATCAGTACCTGACGCGGCTCCTCACGGGCAGCAACATCATCAATAGTGAAATTTATTTCGGAAGCAGTATAAACTTTAGCGGCAATCATCAGGAGTATTTGTGCAAGCGAAAATACGAAAGGTGGCGAAACTCTTGGAGCATGTTGTTTTTTCGTGAGTAGCTACCAGTAGGGTAATTTTGGTTTTCGGGTATTTGTCTTGAACTGTGATTTGTTTGATTTTTTGATGGACTTTGATTTTTTCTACCTATTCAAAATCATAGTATTCATTCAATCATTTAAAATCATAGTTCTTACACCCTCCACAATTTTAATTTCTTCTTCCGTCAACTCGTAGAGTTGATAAACAATTTGATTGATTCGGATTTCGCAATAGTAAATTTTTCTTTGAAGCAATTCAAGTTTTGATGCGAGTTTGGTTTCTTGCTTTTCCTGATGGAGTTAGAGGAGTAAGTCAACGAGTTTTACAATATCATCGTGCTTTTGTTTTTGTTCCTTGTTTTTAAAATCAACAACCGGAATGGGCAACTTTTCAAGATAACTTCCTTTTATTTTAGTAAAAGTAGTTCGTAAATCAGAAAATGTTTTTGTCCAATAGCTACCAATGAATTTTGAATTCAGAACAGCTAAAATATATTTCAAACTGATGTTCACTTGAAATTTCGGAACTATCATATAAACAGTGTTAAGACAGCAAAATCCTTTTTCATCAATACCACAACTTGGAATTGCACCAATTTGCCTGACAATAATTTTCGGATTGGCATTGTGTATTTCTTCGTCTCAACACCTGCCTCTTTTAGCTTCTCTATTGAATTATGCATGCAGATTGCTATAGTTCACATTCCATTTATTTACATCCTTTCCGGTATAACAAAGCATCGTTATCATTACAATCGGTGTTATTGGCAACATAGCCGGAAGGTGGTGTTGCAGAGCATGAAGCTATGCTTACATTCGGATTGCCAAAACCATCGCCATCAGCATCGGCATAATAAATAAATGTAGGATTGCTTACAGTTACGCTCACCATTGAGCTGTCAGTAGTGGCAGCTACTGCCACTCCTTGCTTTGCTATTACTACATACTTAATGATATGTGTGCCCGGTCCGGCTATTGCAGGACTAAAAGTATTTCCCGAAACACCCGATCAGCTAAATGTCCCTCCTGCGGTTCCCGTAACTGTTAATGTAACAGCCGGATCGTTGGAGCAGTATGATGTGGCTAAACCGGTAAAAGCAGGGTCGGGTAAAATTTTCAACCGTGCCGGATAATTTGCAGGATTATCGTTTGAATTTGCCGGAAATCCGGTGCAGGCTCCGTTACCGAATGGATAAGCAGTAATATCGGCAAGAAAAGCTACATTAATTTGAAACTCACCGGCTTGGGTAGGTGTGCCCGAAATGGCAAAACAACCATTAGCGGGAGCATTATATGTGGCGGCATTTGTAGCTCCCGAAATGCCCGCAGGCATTTGACTGAAGGTTAATTTTTTACGGTTCTGATGGTAATGCCGGTTCCCGCATTGGGTGGAGAAATTAAACCGGCATCGAAACACGCGGTAGTGATATGAAACGATTCGAAATCGTAATATGCCACATTCACCCTGCCATCAATCAATATCGTATCGCAAATGCCCCCATAAGGAGGTAAAGAAGAAAGACAACTGACAGGAGCGCATTGAGAAAAAGATTTTTGCGAAAACGTGAAAATAAATATTAAGAAAATCAGAAGACATTTTTTCATTGCAGGGCTGTTTTTTTTTTTGCGAAACTTTGTTAATGAATTCTATTTGAATTTTTTATTTTAATCGGTAAGCTTAATTTTTTGAGTGATGACTCTACTTTTTGCAGATGAGCAGAATGCAGATTGGCAGCGTATTCACAAAACGATGCCATCACTATTCAGTTTCAAAAAAAGAAAACTATTTCGCCTGACTTGCTGCCTGCTGCACCTTTGCAAAATATTATTGTGCTTTGGCTTCGTAGCCGATTTGCTTGTATGTAATATCTAAATTGTTATAAAATGATGCATGGTCGGTTTTTATGCTAATGCCTTTTTCAAAACTTTAAAATTTTCGTTTTAGTAAACCTGTCAAGCACATCAATTACTCCAAGCTTACAACTTCACTACTAAAGCCCCATCATTTATCAAACTGTGAAAAGCGAAATTGCCCGACTCTGCTTCGCGCTTCCAGTGGTTAATATTTTGATAAGAATTAGTGCCATCGGCAATTATTTTTTCACACTCATAGATTTGCATTATTTGTTCCAACCGGACAAAGGCATTATTGCTGAGTAACACATAATCTACTTTGATTTTTTCAGGCAATTCTTGAGTGTATATTTTCTGGGCTATTACTGCTATACGTTTGTTTCCAAAGGCAAGAAAATTATTTCTTTGAAAAATGATATTGGTATCTGTAGAAATAAATTCATTGCTGAATTCTCGGTAATGATGCTTTCTGATATCATTTTCCCACCAATGATGCATCACATGAAATTGCATTTTGCTGTAATCGGAAGTAAATGAAGCCGGAGCCATCAGCAAGTTTTCTTTACCCGAAATAAAATCCAAGGCATAGGCACTGGGTGCGCTGTAAAACACTATGCGTTGCTGTCGAAGTTGATAATAGTTTTCGTAAATATTATAACTGAGAATGATAATAATGAGCAGCAAAGCGGGTTGCAATAAGCGAATATTCTTGAATTGCACAAAAGCGAAAAACAATAAGATGAAACTGTAAATTGCCCAAGTTTCTACCGTAGAAATATCTAAGCCTTGAATGAGCGAGTAAGGAATTTTTTCTATCATAAACACCGACTGATTCATGAGCCATATAGCACTGCCCAATAGTTTACCGAGGGCCATCCCAATGTAAGGAACCGTAGAAAATGCCATAAGTCCGAATCCCAGCACCATAATGACCATTGCTGCCGGAATTACAAACAGGTTCGACACAAAAAAGTAAGAAGGAAACTGATGAAAGTATAAAAGTCCTATTGGAAAAGTGGCGATTTGTGCTGAAATCGAAACGCATGTGATTTGCCACAGGTAGTCCAAAATTTTATTTTTCACATAAAGAAAACTGTAGAAAAATTTCTGAAACATGACTATGCCCGCCACTGCCGAATACGACAACTGAAAACCCACTTCCATAATCGTAAACGGATTGATGAATAACTGCACAAATGCCGAAGCAGCCAATAGATTGAAAATATTGTATGGTCGGTTGATATTCGTTCCGATAGAAATGAATGAAAACATGATTGCCGCTCGCTGCACAGATGGCGAAAAGCCCGTGAGGAAGGCATACATCCAAATAATGAGCACTGTAAAAAATGATTTAAGTGCGCCACCACTTTTTCTTCGCTTTAAAAAGAAAAACAACTTATCGAGAATGAGATATAATATGCCCACATGCAAACCTGAAACTGCCAGCACATGCATGGCTCCCGAACTAGAATAAGCACGCACCAAATGAAAATCGAGCGATTCGCGGGCGCCTAATAACAATGATGATGCAATGGCATAGGAATTAGGATTGTCTATGTGTTTTTTCAATTCGCTCAATAAAAACAATCTGAACGTAGCAAGCTTTCTCATTAAAGCATTTCCTGTGTTGTCCGGCATTAAGCTCCATTTTCCGGCTTTCAAATATGCCTGATGATGCACCTGCTTGAACGACATGAATTGTTTATAATCAAACTCTCCCGGATTTTTAGGCGGTTCAATTTCTTTCAGAAGTTTCGACTCGAAAACGATGATACTGCCATATTCTATTTCCAGTCCTTCAGGTTTGGAAAAATACAATAACACTTTGCCCGATGCCTTGCTACAGTTGCCGTTTGTGCATACCGACATCACATTCATTAATGCTTTGTAACTGTTACCTTTTTCCTGTGGCTGTTTTATTGCCGTTGCAATTATGGTGGCGTAGGGATCAATTTTACCGGCAAAATAATCTTCGCGAAATGAAGATTTTTGAGCTGAAGCATAAAAATATCCTATAGCGAAAAATAATACGGTAATTATAGTTCCTGAAACATACCGATATTTAAAAGTAGAAATCTGCTTCCAAAAGACTCCTGCCAGCATGAGCAACAGTAGAGAAAGAGTTAAAGGAAGCCATTCGCGCAATGAAAGCTGCACAGGAAAATAAATGCCCGTAATAATTCCAATGACAAATGGAACAATTAAACGCAATAGTGTAATCTGGCGAAGAATAAAATACATGGTTGAAATCTTTATAGAAGATTCTCAATACCTCAAAATTCAGTCGCTTCGATACGCTAAAAATAAAAAAGGCTTCCCAAAATCGGGAAGCCTTTTCAAAAAGAAATGAAATTATTTTTTATTGCATAATGGATATGCGCTTGGTAACACTGCCACTTTCGGTAATCAGTTTTACCATATACATCCCGTTGGCTTTTCCGCTCAAATCGAGAGCATAAACGTTGTTAGCAGACAAGTCCATATCGGCTTTGTAAACAATGCCTCCAACTACTGAATATACTTCTACAGAAGTTTTTCTGAATGAAGCATCTTTCAATTCGATATTGAATTTTCCATTAGAAGGGTTTGGATAAACACTGAATGCATTGTCTAATATTTTTTCATCAATACCAATGAGAGATGTAATAGAAACTGTTTTACAAAGTTCATTTGGAACTTTTCCAAACTTAGCGTTGAAGATGTTTCTCACTCTTAAACATACATTATAATCAGCCAAAACTTCAGGGAAAGTATAAGTCGGGTTTTGCAAACCGCTGCCGGCACCACCTACGCCATAATCCCATGTCCATTGATTCGGATTGTAAAGAGATGAATCTCTGAAAGTTACTGTGCGTCCGCTTACTGTAAAGCCAAAACGAGATTCAGGCTCAGTATTTACAATAATATCCCTATTGGCAGAGGCTTCATTTCCGTCAGAATCTTCTACGGTATATGTAACCGGATAAATGCCTCTTGCAGTAGTATTTAAAGAAGAGGTGTTTACCTGAATAGCGCTTGTTAAATCACCATCAATACAATCTGAGGCTGTAGCGCCCGGATCGGAAAATGCAGTACCTAAATATAGATAATCGGGGTTATCGCCCAATAAGGTAATTTCAGGAACATCAAGTGCAAATGTTTCTGTAAATTCAGAAAGACTGTAGGTAATATTTTGAACAAAATGGAAGAAAGCAGGATCTTCGCCTTGTCCGGTAAGTTCAGTAAATACAGTAGGCACTTGAATATTATTTCCACTTACTAAAATTGTATGCGAAGTAGAAGCCCACAAAGCTATACCCGACCAAGTTTGATCAGTTATTGTAAAGTTTTTAACCTCTGTAGCTTTGTTGGTATTCAAATCGTACATCATACCTTTAAAGTTCGGGAAGTCATTGAGGTAAAAATCTGTTTGTTGGTTGGCTTCTGTATCTAACCAACCAAAGAAAAGGTACTTGCCATCTTCACTACGCGAAGCCTGAGGGCGGTTATACTCGGGAACCGGACTTCCTCCGGCAGAAGCATAAACACCCCTATATGATTCCAAGTCGCTTAAATATACCGCCTGCCACTCGCAGCCTGTGGGATAATTAGGATTGAAATGGATATCATACATTTTCAAACCATCGGCATTGTAATTCAAGTCTCCAACAGTTGCAGAGTTGGCTAAATCTAAAGAGGCAATAGGAACCAAAAGATGTGGATTTCCATCGGCATCTACTACCAAATCGGCATCGAAACCGCAAGTAGGATTTGAACTTAACACGAGTCCATTAACAATATTTTCAAACTGAGCCAAATCTACTTCAATAGGTCCTGTCCAGTTGGCTCCACCATCAACGGTTCTGTAAAATACAGGGTAATAAGCAATGGAGTCATTGTGGATAGACTGGTTCACATCGCCCAAAAATGCAATCCAACCGTTTTGACCGGTAGGGTCGAAGGCTATGTGAAAAGATGTTGCAATGCCTATTCCTGCTCCATCTTCAACTATATTTGCGCCTAAAAGAAAATCTGTCCAATCAACATCATTAGTTGTATTATTCCAAACTCCTTTAAAAACTAAAACATCTTCAATATCTGTGTTATCGCCAGGGTTGTTTGCAGGAACAATTGCCCAAAACTCACCGGGAAGCCCTTCCACCAAACTCGATGCAATGATAATATCGCCATTGTTAGGTCTTGAAATGTGCTCGGTAAATGTAGCCGGACTATTATCCAATCGAGCAGAACCGGTAACTATTCCATCCCATGAGGTAGTGCCGCTACCACCTTGATAAGGCAACCAAGTGCCCAAATACGACAAGTAAGCATTTGCCGGATTAGTATTTCCGGTAGGATTATAAATAGCAACATTCGGATAACGACCTGCAGTATCAAAGTTTTCGAGCGTTGGAGTTAATGGTCCGATGTCGTTGGTAAAAGAGTTTCCTCCATTGATAGAAATATCATACTTGTATTGCGCCAAGTTAGAGTTCGGGTCAACATCAGAATTGGCACGGTGAATAAACACTATTGTGTTCAATGCCTGATTGGCAGACAAACGGTGAATAGAGCCTTCCAAAATGGTGAAAGGATTTCCCGCAGAACCCAAAGGAACGGTAGTTACCGACCTGCCACCGCGCGATTGGTGATTTCCGAATAATTGTTGCTGTAATGCCTGCTTTTTGATATGAAATGGAATTTCATTGGCATTGGCGCTCTCGAGTTTTCCTTCTTTATCAGATTGAATGGGAAACTGAGTATTACTTATTCTCACCGATTGCTGTGCATGTAAGCCGAAAGCTATACTTACCAGCATAAGAATTGTAACGAATTTTTTCATTTCTTTTTTTTGGTTTTTAGTTAATTAGTAAAATCTGTATTAAGACAAAATTAAGCGATTTCATTCAACTGTATGGAGATTGCCGATTTATTTCTAAAAATAATTCGTGGATTAAAAACTGTAGCCCTCAAACTTATCGGTAAACTCGTTCGGAGCAAACTGAGGATTTACTTTGACATCGTAAAATTCATATTTTTCAAACGGACCCACTTCGTCTTCCATTATCTGCACTAATGGCAAAAATGTTTTTTTATCTACATATAAAGTGGTTTTTTTGGCATAGGAAGAAGGAATTTTAATACTCATGCCGGGCTTGAGCGACCAGAAATCTTTAACATTAGAATTCTTTTCAATAATCAAATAGCCGCAAATGTGTTTCTGCCGTTCAAGTTTCTCCACATCATCACCTTCTTTCACCGTGTATTCCACATATTTAAAGGTGGGGTCAGTTACTATTATTTTATAACAGGCAATTCCGTTCCAAGTTATACTGCCATCTATTCTGCAATATTTATCAAACCCATCGGGCATTTCTTTTTTCTGGCGGTCCAAAGCATTTTTTATAATGCTGCCGAAAGTGGCGAAACCGGTATTTAAAATAGTGTGGTGTTGCAGATTTCGCATTCGGCTGCCAAAGGGATCAAGTTTCAGATTTGGAATTAAACGACCGGCATTTACATAAGCCTTATCGCCCCATAAATCGGGATTATAAAGTATTTGAACTCCTTTATTAGGCGGTGCTTTGCTCAGCAAAAAAATTCTCTGTGGATTTACATTCAGCTTTACATCCACTTCGTTGTATTGCTGCTTACTGCCGTCTAAACGCTCCCAACCTTTCATGGTGTAGCTGAGTGTTTTAATATTGTCAATAGCTGCGAGCATTTTGTCAACAATAACCTTAGCCGAAGTTTCTTCAGCCAACTGAACATTTGAAGCAGAAATGAGAAAAGGAAGAATGAATGCGAAGAGAATGATTCTTTGGAGCTGCTTCATTGTAAAGAATGTTTGAAATGTTATTTAAAAAGTAAGCCACCGTTAACATGGCGGTGGCGGAATAAAATTATTCGTTGGGGTATTAATATTTAATGCCTATTTTATTCAGAATGAAACTCATAATCCAAGCGGGTCCAATCATTAAAAACTGAAGGTCTTTCAGAAAAGAAGGTTTTTTTCCTTCCACTTCATGTCCGTAAAACTGACCAATCCATGCCAATACAAAAACTATCAAACTGAAGAGCCACAAACTTATCGGGAAAACTCCGGCAGCATGGGCGTTTTCAATCAACTGGCTCAATGCCACACAGGCTATCGAATAAAAGAACATGCCAATGGAAATAGGTAGCGACAACACTACATAATAAATAAACACCAACACCAGCAACACCATAGAAACACTCAGTTTCATACCGCCCAGAAAAGCAAGCGGTTCGGTAAGTTTAATGCCATGCAGCAAACCAACAACGGTGAAGAAAATAACGGGCACACAAATGAAATGAATGAGTTTATTGGTAGCATTTTTATGACTTTCGCCATACTCATCGAGCCATTGTTGCATTGTTTTCATATCATCAAATTTTAAGTGATGGAAGTGTTTGAACACATAAAAATAACAAAGCATTTCCAAAACAGTTTACCGGTGCTTGTTTTATAAGCATTGTTGTATCTGAGAATGAGTTACTTCCAGCCATATCCCACGCCCAAACCCAATGTGTATTTGGCACAAATACCGAATGCACCTGTGCCGTCTTTACCTGCCACTGCCCACAATCCGGGCGAAAATGTTTTGATGCGCAATACTCCTGGATAAACATTGGTCAGCAGCGTATAATCATCAGCTCCACTCACTTGCAATGTTACCAGCGGAGTATTGTTTTTGTCCCAGGCGGCAAATACCGACCATGTAACAGAAGTAGTAGATACTTTTCCAACCGGCTCAATAATTTTAAACACATGCGATTTAGCTCCGGCAGCAATGGTAAAGGCATTTTCGCTTTTAAATACCCGTGTAACACCCGCATAGGCACCCATACCCCAGCGCGAAAAAATTGCCCAATTTCTGTTGCGTGGTATATACCATTTATAGGCATAATACTGACCACTGTTTTGTAAAGTGAAATCGCGGAAATTTACGGTGGGCATGTGGCTCCAATCTGCCATATTGAGTTTTTCACTGAAAAAACGGTTCACCTTGATGGAATTGAAAAGAAAAAATCCTGCAACATTAAACACATACCAATCGCCTATCGGGTCAATGTTTTTTCCTTCTATATCCTTATTTTCTACTACCTCATTCAGAAAATGTGCGCTAAGAATAGTAATTACAGAAAACAACTTGGGCACCGGAACTTGATGATGCCGGTACCATTCGGTCATCATTCTATACTCCATGCCATTGCCCAACAAATGCAGAAAATAATTGGGTATCCACTGGCTGCCTTCAGGAGTAAAATTCAAAGGAAAAATTTCTGTTCTGACAAACCTGGCCCAACCCACCGCGCGAATGGTTGGGAAAGGATTGGTGAGGTTGTCATAAACATTTCGGGTGTTGAGCCGCCAATTGAAAGCAGGAATGCTTCGGGGATAGCCCTGCAATTGAAGAATATCGAAACCGCCATTTGCAATTACATAGGCAGGATTATACAAATCCTGAACACCATAGTTATATGCTTTGTAAAAGTATCGCGCAGTGTCATTGCTGATGATTTCTTTGCGCTTATCTATCCATCTTTTGCGTTGAGCAAAAACTTCATTACAGCAAAAAACTAAAAATGTAATAACGGCAATGCGCAATGAGAGGTGTTTCATCGGTTGGCAAAGTTATTACAAGTAAAGTCTGAAAGTTCAGCCCTTAAATTTTTCAACTTTAGGTGCTTCAAATAGTTCATTCCTATACCCCAAGATTGAGGCAAGTCGGGAGACTTGCCATTTCCTCAATCGTTACGAGTGACCGCAGCCAAACACATTGCAACAAGGGGGAATTGAATGATATTTCGTTCATATTTGGCTGTAAATATCTAATTTGAATGATTT
>CAZFFP010000047.1:25519-29374 GCA_964518215.1 uncultured Chitinophagaceae bacterium | reverse complement strand
GATAGGCTTGTTATTGCTAATATCACAGGATTATGACTAATTACGGATATTCAAATAAATTATAAATAAAAATGTCGAATATCGCATATCGCTTTATCGAATATCGAATGAAATGAGAGAAAAAATAATTGCCGCCAACTGGAAAATGAATACCACTTCCGCTGAAGGCATTCAGTTGGCGCAGGATATTCTGGAACAAACCGGCAGTATAGATGCCGGCAAGAGAATGATTATCGCCCCTCCGTTTACTCATCTTCAAGCTATTGCAGATATGGTAAAAACCATACCCCGCGTTTCGGTGGCAGCACAAAATTGTTTTCATGAAACCAAAGGCGCATTCACCGGAGAAATTTCACCATCCATGCTGAAAGCTGTCGGCTGCGGATATGTCATTATAGGGCATTCGGAGCGCAGAACCATTTTTAATGAAACCGAAGAAATGATTCTAAATAAAATTTATGCAGCACTGTTTGCCGGATTGAAAGTGATTTATTGCTGTGGCGAACCCTTGATTATTAGAGAAGAAAACAAGCACAAAGAATTTGTTTCGGGGCAATTGCAGAGAAGCATACTCAAACTTTCGGAAGAACAAATCAAAAGTATTGTCATAGCCTACGAACCGGTATGGGCAATCGGCACCGGAAAAAATGCCACTGATGCACAAGCACAGGAAATGCATGCCTTCATTCGCAATGCGGTGAATGCTAAATTTGGAAGAGAAGTGGCAGCCAACATTTCTATTCTTTATGGAGGAAGTGTGAAAATGATGAATGCCCGCGAGTTGTTTGCTCAACCCGATGTAGATGGCGGATTGGTGGGTGGCGCTTCGCTCAACGCAACAGAGTTTGCGGCTATTGTTAATTCTATTTAATCGCGTCATGTTTAGTTTTCAAACCTATTACCAAAGCCCTTTGGGTTGGCTGAAAATATGTTGCAATGACGATGCCATTACCTCTTTTACTTTTGAAGATACAGTATCAGAATTGGAAAGCTCTCATGAATTATTAGAAAAATGTAAAGCCGAATTGGAACAATATTTTTCGGGAACACTCCAATCATTTTCGATAAAAATAGCTTCCTAAGGCAGTATTTTTAAGAATAAAACACTTCCCTGATGATTAAAACTTAAATCCCAAACACAATATTTGCACATTATATTTTCGCCTAAACCATTTGCCTAACAAAAAATCAGATAGTTTTGCCCTTACCTTATGACACTTATACGTATTGAAAATTTGATTCCCGAGCCTATGAAAGAATTGGCTACACCCGGCTCGCAGGTGTGGAGAAGCGAATTCGAGTTTAAGCCTTCAAAGTTCTACAAAGTGCAGGCTCCTTCGGGCAGAGGCAAATCAACTTTCCTCAATATTTTATTCGGCAACAGAAAAGACTACGATGGCAGCGCTTTCATTTCTAATGAAAATATTTCGCGCTTCAATGCAGGTAAATGGGCGCTTTTAAGACGCGAAAATTTTTCGATTGTGTTTCAGGACTTGCGATTGCTACCCGAATTTACCGGAATGGAAAATATTCTGCTCAAGGCATCGCTCATTAAATATTACGATGAGCAAAAAATTCTCAGCATGGCTGAAAAATTGGGTGTTCAGTCGCTGCTCAACAAAAAGGCAAAACTCATGTCGTTTGGCGAGCGTCAGCGATTTGCCATTATTCGCTCATTAGTGCAGCCTTTCGATTGGCTTTTGTTAGATGAGCCATTCAGCCATTTAGACCAAAACAATATAGCCCGCGCATCGCAAATGATAACCGAAGAGTGCAAGCATCGCAAAGCAGGAATTATTGTGGCAGGACTGGATGATGACAGCCTGATTGATTATGACGAAAAAATTATGCTCTGATGAATAAGTTGCTGCTAAAAATTCTTTGGAATAATCAGAGCAAATGGCAGTTTGTATTTGCTGTCGGAGGTTTTGCGGTAGGCGTGTTCATTATGCTGGCTTCGTTACAATTGTATATCGAAGTGAGAAACATACTTCAATCAAGCGAGCAGTCGAAAGAAAAAGAATACATCATCATCAACAAGCAGGTAACGCTGATGAATACTTTCAGCAAAGGGCAGTCGGCATTTACCGATGATGAAATTGATACCCTTACTCAACAGCCCTTTGTGAAATCTGTGGGCAGATTTGAAAGCAGTACTTTTTCGGTGCAGGCAAAATTGCAGATGCAGTTTGGGTTCAGCCCCGATATATATTTTGAAGCAGTGCCCGATGAATATATAGATGATATGCCCGAAGAATTTGTGTGGGAAGAGGGCAACGATTTTGTGCCCATTATTATTTCCAACGAATTTTTGAATATCTACAATTTCGGAGTGGCAATGTCGTCAAACATGCCTCAACTACCTAAGGAAGCCATACAAATGTTTCCTTTTCAGATTATCATTTTCGACAAAAAGCAAAATGCCGAATTCAACGCCCGTGTTATCGGGTTTACCGACCGCATTCCAACAGTATTGGTTCCGATTAATTTTATGAAATGGGCAAACAAAACTTACGGGAAATCAGAAAATCCATTGCCCCAACGCCTCCTGCTCGAAGTAGCAGATAAAGGCGACCCGGCTTTCAAAGAATTTCTTGCAGAGAAAAACTACATTACCAATCGTGAGCAACTCAAAACAGATAATACCAGAAAAATATTGAGCTTCATTCTTTTCATCATTACTGCGGTGGGCGTAATGTTTGTAGCGCTATCGTTTGTTATTTTCATCATCAATTTCCAGCTGCTCATATCGCGCGCCAAATATGAAATAGATGTGCTGCTGAATCTGGGCTATACCCACAGCGCCATCAGCAATGTGTTGAATATTCAATTGCTTGCCATACTGGGCTTGTCTTATGCTGCTATAGTATTTGTATTGATAAACGCTTTCAGGAAATTGGCGCTGATGATTGCTGAAAAAGGTTTTGAAATGAACGGCATCGTATCGCCCAAAGTAATATTAGCTGGTGGCTGTATTGTATTGTTGCTCATGCTCATCAACAACATTACCCTCCGCATGACTCTCAGGAAGTAAGAGCCGATTCGCTCAAAAAAAATCTGAAAAACAACAACTTATTTATGGCTTTCAATAAACAACTCAATTGCTTTAGGCATGGAAGCTGCCTGTGGCGTGGGCGCCTGAATATCTATTCTTAATCCCGCTTTTTTTGCGGCTTCATGGGCTTTGTCGCCAAATGCACCGATAGCAATATTGCCTTGATTAAACTTCGGGAAATTTTCAAATAACGATTTGATTCCGGCTGGCGTAAAGAAAACTATCAAGTCGAAGTTTTCGATTTTCAAATCTTTTACATTGTTACTCACCGTGCGATACACTACCCCACGCTGGAATTTGAATTTATTTTTCTCGAAAAATTCATAATCGCTGCTGACATTGGAACAGGGCAACAGAAAACTTTCGTTGTTGCGATGTTTCATCATCAAATCCTGAAGGCTTTTTTCTGAACCGTTACCGTAAAAAACTTTGCGTTTTCTGTATTGAATATATTTCTGCAAGTAGAGCGCTACCGCTTCAGTAATGCAAAAATATTTCATGTCGGCAGAAGGGCGAAAACGCACTTCCTCGGCTATGCGAAAAAAATGGTCAATAGTATTTCGGCTGTTAAACACGATTGCCGTTACGGGCAACAATTCCACCCGGCTTTTTCTGAAATCTTTTGCCGAAACCGGCTCTATTTTTATAAACTGACGAAATTCTGTTTTCAGTTTATACTTTGCCGAAAGTAACAAGTAAGGGTCTTTGTCATTTTCAGGCTTAGGTTGAGAAATAAGCGCGGTGCTGATTTTTAATTTTGCAGGAAGCGGAGCAGACGTTTTTTTAGAGGTTTTTGCAGC
>CAZFFP010000047.1:0-25419 GCA_964518215.1 uncultured Chitinophagaceae bacterium | reverse complement strand
TGATTTTTAATTTTGCAGGAAGCGGAGCAGACGTTTTTTTAGAGGTTTTTGCAGCAACTTTTGCTGCGGTGCTTTCAGGAGCAGTTGCCTTCTTTGCAGACTTGGCGGCTGCTTTTTTTGGAGCAGCAGATGTTTTGGAGATTGGTTTTTTAACAGGTGTCTTTTTTTCTGTTGGTTTCCTTGTGGTCTTTGCCATTTGCCTTGTTTGTTTTTCCACTGGAGAATTTACAACCCGTTACCAAAGCCATGCAACCACTTCAATATTATCATAACGGGCGCAATTTCAAAGGCGCAAATATAAAGCAAAAAATGAAATGTATATCTGCGCAAATAGCTAAAACCAATGGCTAAGCCTTTTAAACTTCTTATTATAATCGACAGAAGAAATATTCCCACAGCAATAAACAGAAAATATTCCGAAACATCGGCAGGCAAATATGCCGCCACATATGTAAACGGAACGAGTATGATTCCTATGATTTTTTGATTTAAAAAGTAGTTGAACCGAAACAGTGATATTTCTTCTGAAAACGGAAAAACCCACGACAGCCATAGGTATGCCAAATATTTCAAACCATACAAAATGCTCACAAATAAAAATATCTGCGCCAGCAGCACCACCGATTCTCTGATGCCCGGAATAAAATTTCCGAGCAACAAATAAATCAATAAACTTAAAGACAACAGCGCGTTTATCATCAACACCAACACCGGAACCGCAAGGGTATTTTCCTGGTCGCGAAAAAGTTGTGCCGCAAGATTCAGATTGAAATAGGCTTTCCACCGTTCCTGCATATTTCTGAAATAAACAGCTTTCAAATAAATTAAAGCAGAAAGTTGAGCTAAAAACAACACAAACCACCAGGCTTGTCTGCCGAATGAATGTCGTTCAATTATTTTGCCCGTGGGCGGAATTTCCGTTCGTTTTTTTTCAGACTCCTGAAACTCCACTGTGTTAAGGCTTTTAATAGCGGCTATGCTGTCTGAAATTACAAAAGGAATATGATTCTCTGAAGTAAAAGAAACATTTTCTGCTATTTCTTCATTGTTACTACTATCGGGTGCAGAAGTATGAGTTGTCGCGGGTTTCAGAATAGATTCAATACGGTTGGAAGTTGCTTCATTCAAAAAGAAAACAGAAAGTGTTATTAACAGAAAAAGAAACTTCATGAACGCAAAGTTTGTCCAAATAACCTTAATAACAAAAACTACAGCACAGAAAAAAATTAAAATATTTTGAACTAATGTTGCAACATTGATGTTTAAACATTAATATTACACTAACACATTTTTTAAAACTTCAAAAAAAACAGACAACAATGAAAAAGCTCATGATTCTTTTTGCCATGGCATTTGCAGGTATTGCAGTGCAGGCACAGACTACCTGGAAAGTGGACCCTGCCCATACCAGACTTTCGTTCACCGTTTCACACATGGTTATTACCGATGTAGATGGCAGGTTTAATGTTTATGAAGGAAGCATCGTATCTACTAAGGACGATTTTTCCGATGCACAAATCAACTTTACGGTAGATGCCAAAAGCATCAACACCGACAACGAAAAGCGCGATGAGCATCTTCGCAGCGGTGATTTTTTCGAAGTAGAAAAATTTCCGAACCTTACCTTTAAAAGCATTTTATTTAAAAAAGTAAGCGGCAACAAATATTTGCTCGAAGGCGACCTTACTATTCGCGATGTAACCCAACGAGTGAAGTTTGACGTAACATTCAACGGCACATCGGTAAGTCCCTGGGGACAAACCAAAGCCGGTTTTGCTGCAACCACTTCTATCAAAAGAACCGATTTCGGCTTGAAATGGAACAAGGCACTCGAAGCCGGAGGAGTATTGGTGGGCGAAACCGTTCACCTGAATTTGCGTTTGCAATTCGATAAACAATAATATCATGGTTGGTTTCATGCTCAGGCGCAGTGTTTCTCAGTGAAGCATTGCGTCTTTGCGTGAAATATTTTTTGATTTCCTGATAATTATAATTCAAACAATGAAGTGATTACTTTTGACGAAATCATGGGCATAGAAAAAGACATTAAGCAGCGTAAGTTCAGAAACGAATGGCAGAAAGCTACCATTAATATTCTTTACACTCAATCTTGGCTGCACGAACAACTGAAAGATGTAATTCAGGCTGAAGGAATGACACCTCAGCAGTATAATGTTATGAGGATACTGCGCGGCAGCCATCCAAAACCACTTACCGTTTTGGACATTCGCAGCCGCATGTTAGATAAAATGTCGGATGCTTCGCGCATTGTTGACCGTTTGCTTGTCAAGGGCTGGGTTACTAAAAAAATCTGCACTGCCGATAAGCGGCTGGTGGATGTTTCCATTACTTCAAAAGGACTTAATTTGCTCGAAAAACTCGACAAGAAAGAATCGGAAATGGACAATATTGTAAAAAACATTACCGAAGCCGAGGCCAAAACCCTCAACAAAATTCTCGATAAGCTCAGGGGAAATTAATCTATTTCCCTATGAATGAAAAAAACATTCCCAAACTCAAGCGTTACTTGCCTGAACTATGATTTGCCTGATTCAATGATTAGCATGATTATTTTTTAAAAAACTACAAAGACAAATTAGTATATCATTTCAATCAGGGCAATGGCGCACGAGACTCTCCACCTTTCCAAGAGGGAGTGCCCGAAGGGCGAGGGGGATAATGTTATCCTAACCAATGAAAGCGTGAAAAAACCATTCAAGAAATCGTAACACCATTTTTGTAATGCAGGGAAACTTAAACTGCCTAATGGTAGCATCCGCTACAAAACAGGATGAAGTTTCCGCTCATATTTTACATCTATTGCTTTCTCCCGAAAAAAAATCAGGAAGCCGGATATTCCACTCGTGCATGATAAATGCTGTGCAGCATTTTTTTCATCACTTTTTTAATGCTGTTGATTTCTTTGAAAGTGATATTACAGTTGATGAACTGCTGCTGTTCAATTTTAAAACCAATCAGTTTTTCCACCAACTCATCCAACATATCTGCCGTAGGATTTTTCAAACTTCGGGCGGCTGCTTCCACCGTATCTGCCATCATTACAATGGCTGTTTCTTTTGAGTAGGGAAGCGGACCGGGATACGTAAACAACGATTCATCAATGGCTTCGTTGGGAAAATTTTTCAGAAACGACTGGTAGAAATATTCTACCCGCGAACTGCCGTGATGCGTGCGGATGAAATCAATGATAATGTCGGGCAATTTGTGTTGTTTCGCTAAAACAATGCCTTCCGAAACATGGCTGATGATGATGCGGGCGCTTTCTTCAAAATTCAAATCATCGTGCGGATTGGCTCCCGAAGATTGGTTTTCGATGAAATATTCGGGATGTTGCATTTTGCCGATGTCGTGATACAGAGCACCGGTTTTCACCAACAAGGTATTGGCTCCGATTTCAAACGCTGCCGCTTCTGCAAGATTGGCTACCTGCAACGAATGCTGAAACGTGCCGGGTGCTTTAATGGAAAGTTCTTTCAGCAGGGGCTTGTTGATGTCCGACAGTTCGAGCAAAGTGATTTCAGAAACAAACCCAAACATTTTTTCAAACAAGGGAATGAACGGATACGCCAACAGCACCAACAATACATTCAGAATCAGCCAACCGAATTGCAGGGTTTCGATGTCGTAAATATTGCCTGCTTTTGAAAGCGAAATGGCAAAGTATCCGAAAAAGTAAGTCAGCAGCAGCAGTCCTATGGAAATGAAAATGCGCGACCAGTAATACGCTCTGATATTGGTAAAAATAGCCACCATGCCCGCTAACATTTGCAGCACGATAAATTCGGAACCCTGCGGAATGATAAAGCCCGACAGCAGCATTAACGCCAAAAATGTATGCAGCGCGGTTACCGGTCCGAAAAATGTTTTAGATATAATAGGCACTATACAAAACGGCAGCGCATACAACACATTCATTTCAGAACGAATGGCAAAGCTTTCGATAATTACAAAAACAGTGAGCAGAAAATATATGAAAATGACTTTGCGGTTGCTTTCGTAAACGGTGGGTGAAAAGAATTTCAGAAACAAAGTGAACACAAACATAATCATGAGTGTGATGATGAAATTTCCCACCCATACGGCTAATGTTTTTTTCTGCCCCGACACCCGCTTTTCGTATTCGGTTTTGTAGGAAAACAACACCTGATATTTATCCTGAGTAACGATGGAGCCTTTGCTGATAATCATTTCGCCTTCCTGCACCTTGTCCCGCGTGAGCGACAACTGCTCTAACAGTTCGTTTTTCAATTTGGAAGTAAGCGTGTCGTCATACACAATATTGTAAGTAATGACATCTTCGAGCAATGGCGTAATGAAAGCGCGGGAGTTATCGCTCCATTTTTCGAGCGAAGATTCGATGTTTTGATAGGCTTCCTTGAGCGATAAAAATTCCGATGCTTTGGTTTTGCGCACAGTGTTTGGCGATTCGAGCAAATGAATATCTTTTTTGGCATGTGCTTCATCGTGCAGATTGATGATGCCTTTGAAGTATAGTTTTTCGAGCAAAGAAATTCCGGTGCTGATGAGCTTTGATGAATCGGGGTCATCTTTGGAAAGTTGCAGTTCGTTGCGATTGTAGTTCCGGTTGAAGCTGATGATGAATTCCTGAATGTTTTTTTCTTTTGCGGAATGCTCCAACGCATAGTAAGGCACAAACTCGCGCAATAGTTTTTTGCGCTCGGCATCGGTTTCTTCTTTGGTTTTATAAATGCCGAAATCGAACGAAGCAATGAGGCTTTCGTAGCGCCAGGGTTTGCCGGTTTCAAAATCGTATTTAAACCCACCGGTGCGCGGAAACAGCCACGAAATAATGAGCGACAACAGCACCACCGCCACATACCTCAGTATGTCCTGATGATTATTGACGGCTGAAGAAAAAATGCGGTTCATGTTGCGGGGCTTGGAGTAAAACTATGAAATACATTTGGATTATGGCGCTTGATTTATTGTGGGCTGTATTCATCCCCCTGCCTTTATCCCTGCTGTGTAAAGTAGGAATAAGAAACCGAAAGAATTGGATTCAAAAATTTAATCAAAAGGAATTTTCAATAAAATATTGTTTTCTGAAAGAGTTTCGACAAAAAATAGGGCTTCTTCATTCAGCGTTGCAGATTTTACCGGATTATGACTGTGCAATTGCTTTACAATGGATGCAACAACCTGGCTTTTTACTTCTATTTCAAATGTGCCGGTGTCGTTTTGTAGGTAAACGTAGTTGTCGTTTATTTCAATATTTGTTTTAGGATGTTTGAAGAAGGAAAAATTTTCTTTCATAGCCGAACCTGTTTCAGAAAGTAAGAACAACAGTTCGTCATACACACGGGTGTAGGGAACGTTTGTAAGACAAGAGCGATGTTCACAACTGGAAGCCGTGTGAAAATTGCAGGGTATAGAGCAGTTATTCGGTTTGCCCCAAACAACTTTTTTCTTTTCTGCAAAATTTGCCCAGGTGCCGGGGCCTGTTGGACCATGAATGGTAAGACTCGGAATATTAAACAGCCCTGCCAGATGACCAATGCCCGAATCGTTGCCGATGTGAAATTGTGCTCCGGCTAAAATTTCAGCAATATTCAAAATATTGGCGCTTACATTTTTAATACGGTTTAAATATTTTTCAAAACTCCATGAATCGGGGTCGTTTTTTCCGGTGATGATGATGCAGTTCAATGTTTCGAAATCATCTAAAATTTTACCGATTAACTGTTCGAAATTCTTAATGGGATAACATTTAGGCAGAAAGCCCGCTCCGGCATGTATGGTAAAATATTTTTCGGGGGATGTTTTTTTGGGGAAGTATGGGAATTTTTCAAAATTATTATCTAAGTTCTTATGAAGCAATGAAACGCCATCCAAATAATGACTAATAGCATGTTGTCTGATTCGGCTATGTGTGGGGTACTCAATTTTCTCTGCTGCAAATTTGCTTTCGTTATAATTTGGGAAATTAGAAAGGTCAATTACTTTTTCATATGCCGCTAACTTCTTTTCATTTAATGAATGGACATCAATAACCTCAATATCTGTAAGATATTTTTTAAAGAGAGGAGCTAATCCGCAACCCACTGCGTATGTCAGTTTGTTTGAGATTTCTTTCAATTTCAAAACAGCCGGTAAACTGATAAAAATATCGCCCAACCCACCATGGCTTTTCACTACCAGCACATGGTTCATTTTTTTGTAAGAGTTTCCGTTGTTTTGGTAAGCATTAATTACATTGTTCCAAAATTCGCGTGGCGCATCGGCAATTTTTTTTCGGAACTCCATAAGGTCTGAAGAAAATTCAAAACTCAGCGAGCCTATATTATTGTTTCCTATCAATTTACAACCTGATAACAATGCTTCTGCGGCTACCCTGCCCGATGGTTCATTCCAAAAAGGGCTGAAAAAACATGCTTCTGTTTCGCTTAAGATTTGCAGTATTTCGGGGTAGCTTTTTTTTCCATTAAATGAAATGTTTTCCGAAATTTCTTCTTGCGCATTTAACCGGTTGTCGCCATAAACTTCTATTTGTTTGGAAGGATTTTGTTTGGCATATTCAAGAAGTGCCACTCCTCCTTTTTTAAGGTTCAAGTCTCCGATGAAACAAACAGAATTTAGCTTTACATCATGGTTTTTAATCAGTGATAAATCAATAGGAGGGGGTAGCAAAAAATAGCTGGAAGCGGGGATGTCTCTATACAGTTTTCGATGACTTTCCAAATGTAAAGGTGAAAGAAAAACATTCAATATGGCATGAGAGAAAAGCTGCTTGTATGCCCTGTATTTTGAAGCGTGGCAACATCCATTTACGCGGTTATCTTTTAAACACATCGCATCGCGCGACACACAAAATCCATAATCGTGCTCATACCTTACATAAGGTGTTTGCGACAACACCAATGCCGCTATAAGTTCTGTTTCAAAAGGACAAAAAAAGATGCTGCTGACTATCACCAAATCCGATTGTAATATTTCAGCTTTGGTTTGGTTTATTTCAATCGGAATATGATAATTGATAATATGACCTAATGCTCTTCCTGCATCAATAATTCTTTGGTTGGATAATTCTGCACCCCCTGTAAAATCGGGCTGTGTATCGTGTATAAAAAGAATTTTCACAAAGAAACGGTTTCGCTGAAGGGCTTAGGGGCATTTGTAATAGCCGTCTTCAAAATATTGTCCGTTTTTGTAGTAACCGTCAGTGTAATAATCCTGAGGTAAATAATAGCCGTCATAATAATATCCGTTGGCATAATAGCTGTCGGCATAATAACAAAGGTTGTTGCTGGGCGGGTTATTATTGTCATTATCATCGTCTTTTTTACAGCCGGACAAAAATCCCTGAAACAAAAAACCGGTAGCCGACACTACTACAAATCCTTTCCCTTTTTGTAGAAATTCTCTACGTTTCATAAAAAGTCTTTTGACAAACTTACTCAAAACGATTTATTTTTCGCTGAGTGTTTACTAAAAAAATTATACCCTGCTGTTCGAAATTTACAAATCCTGAACCCAAGAGCCAAGGATTTATAATCCTGTATTTTTTTGCTTCAGTTGCAATTCAAAAACAAAAACTACCTAAACATCATTTCCCCAAAAACTCCTGGAACCACAAGCCCGAATCTTTCATGGTGCGTTGCTGTGTGTTGAAGTCCACATGCACCAAACCGAAGCGCGGGTGATAACCTTCCGCCCATTCGAAATTATCCATGAGCGTCCACACCAAATAGCCGCTAATGTTTACGCCTTCGTTTTTGGCTTTCAGCACATTTGCCAGATAGTCTTTAAAAAACTGTATGCGTTTTTTATCGTGTATCCTGCCATTGGCTACGGTGTCGGGGAATGCCGCGCCATTTTCGGTTACCATTATTTCTTTTCCGTATTTGCCAAACTGTTTCAGAATTTTATACATGCCTTCGGGATACACTTCCCAACCCATTTCGGTGAGTTCCTCTTTGGGCACGCGCTTTTCGGGCTTCACTTGGTTTGCCCAAACAATGGGCGGAAACAAAGACCAGCGCGCCACCATGCGCATATAATTTTGAATGCCGATGAAGTCAAAATCGAATTTCAGTTTTTCTTCATCGCCCGGTTGAATATGTTTTTCGAGGCGGTTCAGCAGTTTCAAATCGCTCACCGGATAGCCCATGCCCAAAGCCGGCTCAATGAACAAGCGATTAAACAACACATCGAATTTTTTAGCGGCTTCTATGTGTTTTTGTTTTTCGTTTTTAGAGTCAATCCATGCACAGGAAAAAGTAGTGCCCACGTTTGCATGTGACACATTGGTTCTGATAATTCTGCCACCTTCCGCCTGACACATGGCTGTGTGATGAGTGGCAGCCATAAACTTTTTCAAGCCTCTTTCGCCCGGAGCGTGTATGCCCAACATGTATCCTAAAGGAACGTAAGCCATAGGCTCGTTGAGCACCATCCAGTTTTTCACTTTGTCGCCATAGGTGCGGGTAATCAAATCGCTGTATTCAGAAAACCAGTTGATAATATCGCGGTTAGTCCAGCCACCTTTTTCGTGCAGCGCTAAAGGCAAATCCCAGTGATAGAGCGTAATCCACGGCTCCAAACCGAGTTCTAAGGTGCGGTCAATTACGCGGTGATAAAAATCTAATCCCTTTTGATTAACCTTACCAATACCTTCGGGCAACACGCGACTCCAGGAGGTGGAAAAGCGGTTCACCGTCATGTTCATTTGTTGAATCAGAGCAATATCGTCATGATAGCGGTGATAAAAATCGCAGGCAACATCGCCAGTGTCGCCATTCATGGTTTTTCCTTTCTTGTGCGAAAACATATCCCAAATGGAAGGTCCTTTGCCATCGGAATTCCAAGCACCTTCAATCTGATAAGCGGCAGTAGCAACACCCCATTTAAAATTTTTGCCGAAATCGTGGCGCGAAAATTCGCTGCCGGTTGCCCAAGCCTGAAGGGTGTTGGGGAGCATGCCTAAAGCGCCTGCTCCGAATAAGGTTGTTTTCAATGCGTCTCGTCTGTTCATGAGTGAAAATTATACTGTGAAAGTTTTTATCTGAATGCGTTCAAAAATATTCAGTATTTGCTCATTTTCGCAATGGTTGATATTCGGCAGGGCTAAACAGGAATTTTCATTCACAACAATTAACCCCCTTCGCTGTTTAATTTAGCTATTTTTGGCGTCAATATTTTTTTTGCAAATGCGATTATTATTTAGCCTCTGCTTTTTGTGTCTGTTTCATGTTGTTGACGCTCAGGAACTCTGGACGCTCGAACGTTGCCTGAAACACGCAGCCGAAAACAACCTGCAAATTCAGCAGGCATACCTCAATCAAAAACTTTCTGAAAACAATCTGGTGCAAAGTTGGGTAGCCATGACTTTGCCCACCACCAATGCCGATGCGAATGCCGCACTCAACTACGGTCGTTTTGTGGACCCTACCACCAACTTTTTCGTGGAGCAGCAAATTAAAACCAACAGTATGGGTTTATCGGGCAGGCTCACGCTGTTCAACGGGCTGACACAAATCAACTCTGTTCGACAAAACAAGATGAGCCTCGAAGCCAATAAGTTTGCATTGGAAGACACGCGCAATAATGTGATGCTCACCATTACCCGCGCTTTTCTGCAATTGCTGCTGAGCAAAGAAGAACTGAAAGCTTCCGAAGGACAACTTAAAATTTCGCTCGAACAAAGCGAGCAGGCGCAAAAATTATTAGACGCAGGTAATGTTCCGTTGGGCAATCTGTTAGACGCTCAGGCTCAGGTAGCGCGCGACAGCATGAGTTTTATTATGGCGCAAAGTGCGGTCGAAGTTTCGAGACTCACGTTGGCTATTTTGTTACAGTTAGAACCCGAAGGTTTCGATGTGCAGCCGCCCGCTATTCTGCTTCAGGAGGCACCCGATTTTCTCAACGAAAATGCTCAGGATATTTTTCAGCAGGCGCTGAATACGCAGCCCTCTATGAAGAGCGCTTTTTTCAATACCCGCAGCGCGCGCTATCGCATGTCGGCTGCTAAAGGTTTGCAATATCCTATACTTTCCGTTTTCTATTCGTTGCGCACCAATTATTCTTCGGGCTTTCAAACCATTTCGGGCATTCAACCAACGGGAAGATTAGATACCATTGGATTTTTACCCGACCTCACTCCTGTATTGGCTCCCGAAATTGCCTTTTCCCGCGAAGACATTCCTTATGCCAATCAGTTGCAACAAAACTTAGCCAAGGCTTTCGGTTTGTCTCTTTCGGTTCCGATTTTAAACGGATGGCAGGCTCGCAATGCCATTGCCAATTCTAAAATCAATTATCTCAATGCTCAAATCAACGAAAAACAAACCAGCGACCGGTTGAAACAAGATGTTTACACCGCACATGCCGATGCTAAAAACGCGCATCAAACTTTTGTTTCGGCACGAAAAAGTAAAGAGGCTTTTCAGAAATCACTCGAATACAGCGAAGGGCGATATGATGCCGGAGTGCTCAATTCGCTACAATACAACATGGCGCGCACCAATTATTCGGTAGCCGAAATTCAGTTCATCCGTTCCAAATACGATTATATTTTCAAAATGCAAGTGCTCGAATTTTATAAGGGCAACCCGATTTCTTTAGATTAAAATTTATTCCAACCTTATGTCGCGCAAAACTCTATTCATTATTCTCGTAACATTGACAGTGCTGCTGTTGGTTGTTGCAGTAGTAGGAAAGAAAAAAGGCTGGGTAGGCGGAAGCGTTGCCACAGAAGTGGTAGTGACTGAAGTGCTTCGCACCACCATTTTAGAAAAAGTATCTGCCAGCGGAAAAATATTTCCTGAAACAGAAGTGAAAATAAGTCCTGATGTGTCGGGCGAAATTATTGATTTGCGTTTTCTGGAAGGCGACTCGGTGAAAAAAGGCGAACTGATTTTGAAAATCAACCCGAATATTTACGAATCAATTTTGTTGCGTGCCGAAGCCACCTTGAATCAGTCGAGAGCGAATCTTGCCAATTCAAAGGCGCGTTTGTTTCAAATCAAAAGCCAGTATGACAATGCCAAATTGACCTTCGAGCGCAATCAAAAATTGTTTGAACAAAAAGTGCTTTCGCAAGCCGAATATGACAATGCGTTGATGGCTTTTCAGAATGCCGAAGGCGAATATGACGCGGCACAACAAAGTGTAAAAGGCGCAGAGTTCAGCATTAAAAGCGCTGAAGCTACCGTGAAAGAGGCGCGCGACAACCTCGCATTCACTAATGTATATGCGCCCATGAACGGAATTATTTCGGCTTTGCTGGTGAAAAAAGGTGAGCGCGTGGTGGGCACTACTCAAATGGCAGGCACCGAGATGTTGCGCATTGCCGACCTCAACGATATGGAAGTGCGGGTAGATGTGAGCGAAAATGATATTTTGCGTATCACTGTTGGCGACACTGCCGAAATAGAAGTAGATGCTTTTATTGACCGCAAATTCAAAGGCATCGTAACGCATATTGCCAACTCTGCCACTTCTGCAACAGGCGCTTTTTCGCTCAATACCGACCAAGTAACCAACTTCACGGTGAAGATTAAAATTCTGAAATCGTCTTATGAAGATTTGATAGAAACGAATGACACGCCTTCGCCATTCAAGCCGGGCATGTCGGCTTCGGTAGAAATTTTTACGAGCAAAGCAGAAAACACTATTGCTTTGCCGATTCAGTGTGTAACGGTGCGCGAAGATGAAAAAGACAGCCGCAAAAAACAGGAAGTAGTATTCAAATACGACAACGGCAAAGCTGTGATGCTGAAAGTGAAAACCGGCATACAGGACGACCGAAATATTCAAATTGTTTCGGGTGTGGAAGAAGGCGATGAAATTGTCAGCGCACCCTATCGTGCTATTTCAAAAATGCTCAGCGATGGTGATGGCATTACCAAAATTTCTGAAGAAGAATTGTTGAAGAAAGAAAAGAAGAGTAGCGGAAATTAATTTTCTCGAACTACATTCTCAACATGCCGTATTTCAAAATACAGTAGATAGCTCTGAACCCGTCTTTCCAGTTTATTTTTTTGCCTTCGGCATAGGTTCTGCCATAATAAGATATGCCCACTTCGTAAATGCGCACGTCAGGATAGCGACTGGTCTTGGCGGTTACTTCGGGTTCAAAACCAAACCTTTGTTCTTGCAGGTTGAATGATTTCAATACTTCGGCACGAAACATTTTGTAGCAGGTTTCCATGTCGGTGAGGTTGAGGTTGGTGAACATGTTGCTCAAAAAAGTAAGGAATCTGTTTCCGATAGTGTGCCAGAAAAACAAAATTCTGTGCGGCTTTCCTCCCATAAAACGCGAACCATATACTACATCGGCAAAACCGTCAACAATGGGCTTCAGCAGAATATTAAACTCATTCGGGTCGTATTCCAAATCGGCATCCTGTATGACAATAAAGTCGCCCGTAGCTTCGCTTATACCCGTGTGCAGAGCAGCACCTTTGCCTTTGTTTATTTCGTGTTTTCTGTATTGAATATTCAAATCGGCATTGGCGCTGCTGTAATGCAAAACTGCTTCTTCAGTATTGTCGGAAGAGCAATCGTTCACAATGATGATTTCTTTTTGAATGTTTTGAATTAACTCAACGGCTTTCACTTTATCGAGTATTCTGTGAATGGTTTTGCCTTCGTTATAGGCGGGAATGATGATGGAGAGTTTCATGGAAAGTTTGGACAAAAGTAACAGTTATGAACGAGGGTGAAAAATTTGCTTTTATAATAATCGGTGAATTAATACACTAATTATTATAATATTTGGTGAACGTAGTGGCTAAAAATGTATATATTTGGTGAATAAATAGGGAAAAATGATTCATAGAATTCTTTACAGCACAATAAAAGAAAAAATATTCAAAGGGAAAACCATTATCATAACCGGGCCAAGACAAACGGGAAAAACGACATTAATCCATGAAGTATTAAAATCGTTTGGCGAATACTTGTTTTTAGATGGAGATGATACCATTACAAGACAAATGATGGAAGGACCGAGTTACGAAAAACTTAAACAAATAATTGGTTCTCACAAATTAGTTTTTATAGACGAAGCGCAACGCATAGGGCAAATAGGCTTAACCTTAAAGATGATACACGATAGGTTTAAGGAAGTTCAATTGCTGGTAAGCGGCTCATCGGCTTTGGACATTGGCAACGAAACGAACGAGCCATTGACCGGAAGAAAATGGGAATACCTCTTGTTGCCCATCAGTTGGGAAGAATTACAAAATCAATGGGGATACCTATCCGGATTGCAACAATTGGAAAATCGTTTGATATTTGGCATGTATCCGGACGTGTTGAATCACCCCGGAGAAGAAGAAAAAATACTGCGCGAACTTGCTTCTGCCTACCTATATAAAGATATACTGGCTTTAACCGGAATTAAAAAGCCGGATAAACTAGAAAAACTGCTTCAGGCGCTGGCGTTGCAATGTGGAAGCGAAGTTTCTTACAATGAAATTGCTCAATTGATTTCAATAGATAAAAACACGGTTTCGACATATATTGATTTGTTGGAAAAAACTTTTGTTGTGTTTCGACTGCCTGCTTTCAGCCGCAATGCAAGAAATGAAATAAAAAACAGCAAGAAAATATTCTTTTACGATAACGGCATTCGCAATGCTATCATTAATAATTTCAATCCGCCCGATTTACGACAAGATAAAGGAGCGCTATGGGAAAATTTTATAATCAGCGAGCGAAAAAAATATTTAAACAACAGGCTGCAATATGTTAAAACTTATTTTTGGCGCACTGCCCAACAGCAGGAAATTGATTACATAGAAGAGAAAAATGGCGATTTGAATGCGTATGAAATCAAATGGAAAATAAACAGAACACCAAAATTACCTTCTGCATTCAGCAATGCTTATCAAGCAATATTGAACACAATTGACAAAGATAATTTTACAGATTTTGTTACAGAAGTTCCACGGCATCATGATTAGGAAGAAATGATTATGGAGAGTTTCATGGAAAGTTTGGGCAAAAGTAACAGTTATGAACGAGTGGGAAAACTTCACTTTTCGCCCTCGTTTAATTTTAGAGGGCATTCAACGCCTTTATTGTTTTTTGGTGAAGGAGCTATTTCGGTGTAGTGCCGGCAGAATTGATGGTTGAGAGTTTTATAGAAAATTTGGACGAAATAATACACTGTCATAAAACATAACTGAATATATATTTGCAGGATGATTGAAACATCTTTTAATAATACGCAACTCACCGTTCTGCTGGCCTCGTTACTATTTGTTGTTCTATCAATTATTGCTCAAGTAAATGGGAGATTTAGATTATCACTTATACTACTTATTATTGGAGGCTTCGGCATCAATTGTTTTATGGCGCTTCTTGATCCTTTCCTAAATGATTGGGATGAACGATTTCATGCCTTGGTTGCCAAGAATGTTATGGAAAACCCACTTCGACCTATACTTTTCACAGAACATCCTCTGCCATACGATTACAAAAACTGGACTGATAATGAAATTTGGATGCACAAACAGCCTCTTTTTTTATGGCAAATAGCCTTTTGTTTCAAGTTGTTTGGAGTTAATGAATTTGTATTAAGAATGCCAAACATCATAATGGGGACCATATTGATACCTGTTTTGTATAGGATGGGAAAAATATTATTTAATCAAGAAGCGGGCTATATATCTGCATTATTATTTGCCATGTCAATATATCATTTGGAAATGATTGCCGGCATCGAGGGAACCGAACATAACACATTTGCTTTTATTTTTTATGTTACTCTATGCCTTTGGAGTTGGTTAGAATATACATTTTCTGGCAAAAAATTTTGGCTGTTGGCTATGGGTATTTTTGCAGGATTTGCGGTATTAAACAAATGGCTCACAGGATTGTGGGTATTTGGCGGATGGGGACTGTTTATTCTGTTTGATTCAGAAAGAAGATACCAGTTAAAAAGTTATATTGAATTGGCTGTAAGTCTCATTATAGCGGTTTTGGTATTTATTCCTTGGCAGTTTTATACGCGCATCAAATACCCGGTTGAGAGCAAATATGAAATAGACTATAACAGCAGACACATTTTTGAGGTTTTGGAGGGACATGGAGGCTCATCATGGTTCTATTTTCAAAAACTTCCGCTTCAGTATGGAGAATATTTTGTTTGGATAATTCCGATTGCCTTTATAGCATTTATAATATTTTCAAAAAACAGATTAGTTGCTTCTTCGATATTGATAAATGTCGGAGTTGTTTTTTTCTTTTTTTCGGTAATTGTTCAAACAAAACTTAATCAATATACTATAATGGTATTTAGTGTTGTTTTTCTTGCCTTAGGGATTTTTTTCCAGCATTTTTTATCTTTTACTAAAATAATACTACCAAAATATTCTCAGATTTTAATTGCCCTTTTGTTAATGGGAATAAGTTTTTTAGCCTTCAATCTTAATAAAATAGAGAGGAATCATACTGCCGAAAAAAGTAACTATTATGGAATTCCTAAATACAGGGAAAACAAAATATTCAATACTGAACTTTATAAAAAAATCCCTGATATTTTAGGTGGAGAGAAGTATGTTATATTTAATTGTAAACCATTTGAAAATGTTGACTTATCATTTTATACAGGCTACAGGGGATATCCATATTTTCCTGATTCTATAACCATTGCCAACCTAAAATTGACCGGAAACAGAGTTGCTGTTTTTAACAAAGACTATTTGCCAGATTATATTTTAAATGATACTGAAATCTTCATTATTCAATCTGCATGGCAATAATTCATGAAACATGTAATTCTTAACTAACTGCCTTCCAACGGATATTTCACAAACCCATCAAAATAACCTGTAAAAACGATAAATCCATATTGCATATCAGCCGGAAAGAAAAGGCTTTGTTATAATAATTTTCACCAAAAACCACAATATTCAGTGATTTAATAGACTCCAATAATTTCGTCCTGTTTCTTGCGGGGAAATTGAATACGCAAACACGCGAAAAAACCATTTTATAAAACCCTATTGTTATTTTAGCGCACTTCAAAAAAACATGCCCTTGTCATCTTCCGGCACAACGCTGAAAATATTAAACATCATCGGCTTTATTGTATTGTTGGTGTTATTAGCATTCTCATTCGGCTTTTATCTGGAGCGCACTTGCTTTTCAGACATAGCTTTTCAGACGTTTCATATCATCAACAGCAAAAGCACTTTTGTTCAGGTGCATCGGTTCGGCTCTGCCATAATCCATTGGTTTCCGTTGGCAGGGGTAATACTCAAACTTCCGCTCAAAAGTATTCTGATGCTCTATTCTATTTCGTTTGTAGTAGAAAACATAGCGCTGTTTCTGTTGCTGTGGAAATGGCTTAAACAAAAAGAAGTGGCGTTGATTTTGGCTTTGTTCAATGTGTTGCTGGTGTCTGAAACTTTCTATTGGACCACTTCCGAAATTAAACAGGGCATGTCGTTCGGTATTTTCTTTTTCGGGTTTATCAGAGCATATCCATTATCTGCTTATTCGGGCATTAAAAAAATATGGCTGCTCATTGCAACAGCCGTTTTGGCGGTTACGGTTTTGTTTTTGCATCCGTTAATGATTATTCTGCTCGTGTTTATTTTGGGCTATGTTTGGCTGGAAAACAACATTGCATCTAAGACGATTTTACTTTTCAGTTTTACATGCATAGCAACCGGACTTGCAGTAAAGTATATTGTATTGCCCATTCCCGGCTATGACAGCGGCAAATATGGAACCGTGCAGTATTTTGTTTCACACTTTCCGCATTATTTATCATTACCCAGTTTTGTGCGCTTTTGGAAATATCTGGTAAAAGACTGGTATTTGTTTGCGCTCATTTTTTTGAGTGTATCTGCATATATGGTTTATTCAAAACAATGGCTCAAACTATTATGGGTGGGCGGATTCAGTTTTGCCTATTTATTTCTTATAAATGTAACGCATCCCGATGGGGCTGATAAGTTTTATATCGAATCGTTTTACCTCATGCTCGGCATATTTGTATTGTTTCCATTGGTGTTGGAAATGCTTCCGCGAGTAAAACCCTCTTATGCAATTGTTATTATTGTTTCAGTATTTGCTTTGCGCCTCAATACTATTTATCACATACACAAACCATACTCAGAGAGAATTTCATGGGTTAGGGCGATGATGAAAAAACATGATGGGAAGTTTATTGTGAGCGAATATCATGTGCCCGTGAAGAAACTCAGGCTTACCTGGGGAGTGCCCTATGAATCCTTATTGCTTTCGAGTATTGCTTCACCCGACAGTGCGCGTTCATTTATTGTTTTGGAAGATGTTTACGGTTATTATTCACAATTTAATGAGGCTGAAAATTATCTTTTCGGAGCTTTCAACGGCATTCATGCGTATGACGATTTGAACCGGAATTATTTCAACCCGGTAAAAGGCAAATACAGAATATTGCCGGAAGGAGAAGTAGTGGAGTATTAATCAAGAGCAATTACCGCATCACCAACACCTTCGACACCAAACGGTTTTCGCCTTCAGCACCGGTAGTGAATACAAGATAAACGCCTGCGCGTGCCAAATCACCGCCATTAATTTTTCCGTCCCAAATGGCTTGCCCACCCAAAGCAGTGGTTTTAAACACCAAATTGCCAGACACATCGGTAATGCGCACATCTGCATCGCGAGTTAATCCTTTGATGGCAATATTGCCCGAATAGCCCGGACGCACCGGATTGGGATATACCAACACATCTTCTTTTTTTGGCTCTTCTTCTGCCTCGGTGGCATCGCTTCGATAAATCACCAAACCTTTGTCGGTTCCTATAAAAACGTTGCCGCTTTCGGGGTCAACGGCAAGTTCAATGATGTTGTTGGAAATAAGCGGGCTGTTGTCAAAATTGAAATAGTGAATTTGGCGGGTGCCATCGGGCGAAAACAACCAAAGCCCGTTGGTGGTGCCCACCCATTTGCGATTAGCTCCGTCAACTGCAATTGCCTGCACTCTTTCGCTGCCCAACAAAGTGCCCACAAAACCATCGGGAGCCGTTACAAGTATTTCCTGAGCTTCGCAGCCATTGTCGGTCAATACTGAGCCGGGACAATAAAAAACGGCAATTCCTTCGGAAGTGCCTACCCAAATTTCACCGTTGCGGTCTTTGGCAAAACTAATCACTTCATTGCTTGGCAGATTGCCCACGCCCGTTCCTCTCCTCAAAATTTTAGCTTTATTATCGGCAGGACTATCCATGTCGCTTCCTTCGCTGAACACTACAATACCATCTGAAATAGACTGTGTGCAAAGCATCCACTTTTGTCCGAAATCATCTACCAATATTCGGGTAACGAGTGATGCGCTTGGGGTTTGCACCGGACGGAAAGACTTCCACGTGCCATCTGTTTTTCTTACAGAGAGAAAGTTGGTTGCGCCATAGCTCGTTGCCCATAAATTACCTCTATTATCGAAGGCTATGCCTCCTATTTTACAGCGCGGGTCTCCTACGGTGAATTCGAGTGTAGAATTATAAATGGTAAAAGTATCTGTTATGCTATTGTTGTTAATATCAAACTCTACAATTCCATTAAAATAACTTGCAACGTATAATTTGCCGCCCGAAGGAGCAGCAGCAATATCATATAGGCTTCGGAAGTTTTGTAAAATTGGATGACTGTATTCATCTGAGTAGCCCCACCAATTCGAAGAAAACTTAGACAAAACAGGAGGAAAAAAAATGTCGGCAATAGTTCCGTTAACCACCCATACATCTCCTTTAAATGGCAACACTCGTGCAATCGAACCAGAAATTAAACTGTTAGGATTCAGTTGTTCGCGTTGACCGTTTTGAAAACGATATAATCCGGTGTTTAGGTCGGCAACATAAACTTGGTTGTCGCCTGTTATCAGTGCATCAACAATAGTGCTTAGCCCGTCAGCTTTTGTTATTAAAGGCTGAAATGAATTTCCGGAGTATTCCAGCACCTGCGCGCCTGTGGCGCTTTGAGTGCAAAGCAAAAAATAATTTCCCGAGTGTCGAATTCTTGTCAACGAATCTGCGCTATCGGCATAGGCAACAACCCAATCACTGCCCGAAGATTTGTATAGTGTATCGCTTATGATGGCAAAAATTTCATCATTAAAACTTTCGACACCTATAGCTTCTTTAACTGGAATTCCTTGCGACTGCATTTCCCACAATTGAAAATTGGCAGGGTTTGCGGCAGACAAACTTACTCGCTGCACCCCAATGGCAGTGGCTGCATATAAATAGTTGTGTGCAATGGCGCAAGCAAACACTTCGGTTTGGTTGCCGTCTGTTCCGATAAAATATGTTGAGCGGATTTCTTCCCTTTCCAAATCGAGTACTACTATGCCGAAGCCGCAGGAGAGATAGGCGGTATTTCCATAGAGATAAACAGCATTGATGGTTTTCTTTCCGGTAATATTGGCTCGCCTGATATCGGAAATGTTTATGGTCGTGTTGCCTTTAATTAAATCAACATTGGAATTTTCATACGCCACCACAATAATGTCTTTTGCTTTATCGTAAGCCACATAACTTACGCCCACATCGCTCAAATCGGAGAGTTTATCGTAAATCTGCGGGTAGTTGGCAGTTTTATGAAATCCGTAAAAAAACACGTTCGATGATGTGTAAACAAAATCTTTTCCATCGGCAAGCACTCTGGCGCTGGTATAAGGCACGGCAAGTCGCCAATCGCCTATTGCCATGGTTTGGGTGTACCCGGTTAAACTTTCAAAAAAAAGGAAACAAAGAAAAATGCGGCTGAACAGAGTTTTCATCAAAAACTTTTGGATATGGGTTAAGAAACGCTGAATCACGGTTCAAATTATGAATACTATGATGATTGAAATTGCGGTTTTAATCATGTTTACTATAATAGAAAACCTGAATTGTGTGCAATCTAATAACTTTGCCCGATACTTTGAATGGATATGTGGGCTGTAATTGCACGGTTTATTCTTCGCAACCGCTTTATTTTATTGGCATTGGTGGCTTTGGCTACTCTGGGCATGGGGCTGTTGGCGCCACGCGTGCAGATGGACTACAACTTTGCCCGCATCATTCCGCAGGACGAGCCTGCTTACATTAAATTTCAGGAATTCAAAAAAATGTTTGGTGAAGATGGCAGCATTGTAGTGTTGGGTATTGACAATGCAGACATCACCGATTTGAAGTTTTACAATCAATGGTATGAATTCGGCAATCAAATCGGAAGCATAGAGGATATTGATGAAGTTATCAGCGCGGCACATATTTACGCTCTCCAAAAAAACAGCGAAGAAAAAAAGTTTGAACTCAGAAAAGTTTTTGATGCTCCGGCACCCGACCAGGAAACATTAGACAGCATTATCGAAATCGTTTACAGCCTCCCTTTTTATGAGGGCATGTTAATTCAAAAAGATAAAAACATTGCTCTCATGGCGGTGCGTATCAACGAGCAAAAAATGGCATCGGCACGCAGGCTCACTATAGTTTCAGATATTGAAAAATTAGTGTTGGGGTTTGAAAAACAAACCGGAAGAAGCGTACATATTTCGGGCTTGCCATTCATAAGAACGTACAAAGTAAAAGCTACCGAAGCCGAACTCTACAAGGTGATGTCGTTTTCGGTGATAGTGCTGATTATTGTTTTGCTGTTGTTGTTCCGCTCGGTTTATGCTTTGATGTTTCCGGTATTGCTTTCGTTGCTGGGTGTTATCTGGGCAATGGGGTTGATTCAACTTTTCGGATACAAAATCACCATCCTTACCGCCATCGTTCCCAATCTGATTGTAATTATCGGCATTCCGAACTGCGTGTATATGCTCAATAAATATTTTGCCGAAATAAGAAAACACGGCAATAAAATTCGGGCATTATCAAAAGTGATTGAAGTAGTAGGCTACACGGTGTTTTTTGCCAACCTTACCACTGCCATCGGTTTCGGGGTTTTCTATTTCACCAAAAGTTCTTTGCTGAAAGAATTCGGGTTGGTGTCGTTTTCGATGGTGATTATGCTGTATTGCATTTCGGTGTCGGTGATTCCTATTTTGCTGAGCTTCCTGCCACACCCGAAAACCCGTGCCATGAAGCATTTGGACAATCGGATTATGGCAGACACACTGAGTTTTTTTGAAACCGCTTCGTATAAATACCGGAAAGCGATTTATGTGCTCTCATTTTTCATAGTAGTGGCTGCCGGCTATGGTGTTTCATTGCTGAAATCGAAAGGCTATATACTCGATGATGTGCCTCAGCAAAGCAAAGTAATGCGCGACCTCAAATTTTTTGAACGCGAACTGAAAGGTATCATGCCGCTCGAAATTTTAATTGACACGAAGAAAAAAGGTGGCGCTCTGCAAATGGGCACCTTGAAAAAAATGGATGCTTTGCAGGATTCGCTCTATGCACACCCAATGTTTTCCAAACCCATGTCGGCTGTAAACGGATTGAAGTTTGCCACGCAAGCATACTACAATGGCAACCCCGCTCAGTATCGTTTGCCCCGCGATAATTTTCTCACGCCCGAAGTGAGTTTTATCATGCAATACCTCAACAACACCGGCAAAGACAATAATCAGTTGGCGGCAAGTTTTGTGGATTCCACCAAACAAGTTGCGCGGGTGAGCGTGCAAATTCCCGATTTCGGTTCGCACCGCCTGAACGAAATGCACGAAACGCTCAACGAAATCATCGCGCCTATTTTTCCCGAAGAAGATTACGACATATCATTCACCGGAACAAGCATTGTGGCGCTTGAAGGTTATCGCTATCTCGTCAATGGATTATTGTTCAGCGTGGGCTTGGCGCTGCTCATCATAGGCACTATCATGGGCTTCATTTTCAAGTCGTTCAAAATGTTGTTTCTGGCGCTTATACCCAATATGATTCCTTTGTGTATCACTGCGGGTATTATGGGTTATTTTGAAATTCCTTTAAAACCTTCTACGGTTTTAGTTTTCAGTGTGGCGTTTGGTATGTCGGTGGACTTCACCATACATTTTTTAGCCAAATACAAACAGGAATTGGCGCGCCATCAATGGGATGTTCCGAAAACCGTAAGCGATACCATCCGCGAAATGGGCATGAGTATGCTTTACACTTCCATTATACTTTTTGCAGGTTTCGGCACGCTGATTAATTCTGAATTTGACGGAACCAAATACTTGGGATTACTAGCTTCCATCACCATTGTGTCTTCCTTGTTTTCCAACTTGCTCTTACTTCCCGCCCTACTGATTGCATTCGATAAGCGCATCAATTTCCGGTTACGACTCAGAAGAAAAAAGAAAGAGGATTTTTGAGGAAGTCAAATGATTCCCTTGTGGGCAGATTGGCGGGAGAATTATTTGTCTGAACCATGATTTACATGATTCAATGATTAGTATGATTTTTTATAAAATAACCCATTCATAAAATCATAACACCATTTTTGTAATGCAGGGAAACTCAAATGTCCCCCTTGCGCGTAGATTGGTGAATTGGGGAAGGGGGCGTGCGGCAGCCTTGCAGCCAAGCAGGGTGATGAATCCAAAATGATTTGTTGACTGAAAACAGATTGCTTCGTCATGCTGCACACATTCCTACACCATTCCTCGCAAAGACGATTGATTGAAACTAAGAGTGATATTTTCACAATTTGCTCTCATATTCTCTATTTACTCTGAATCAAGAAAATCTGACAATCAATGACACTATAACTATCAAAAATTTCTCTGTGTAGTTCTGTGCCTTACTCAGTGCTCTCTGTGGTTAAAATAAAATTGCACGCAAAGGCGCGAAGACGTAAAGTGTAGTGAAGTAATGACTCTTGTGTTCGGAACCCGGAAATCCCGAATAGCGGACACGCAGGGGGATGACACCTGATTCTGAATTTTAGCACTGCTTTGTTACCTTTTTTACTTTCCTTAACAGTTAAATGAATGTGATAACGCATAAATTTTATACTTTCAACATTGCAAAAAAAATCATCCGAAACATTCAATTTGTTCAACCAAAAAAAACAACAACATGAGCCAGTTAATTTCACCGCTTGAAATGCTTTATAAATGGGAAGCCGCCACGCCCGATAAAATTTTTCTCCGCCAACCGTTTGAAGGGAAATGGCATACCTGGACTTACAAGCAAGCAGCCGATGAAGTGCGCAGAATGGCTGCCGCTTTGAAATCGCTGGGAGTAAAACCGCAATCGAAAGTAGCCTTGGTTTCTAAAAACTGCGCCCACTGGATAATGACCGATTTAGCCATCATGATGGCGGATGCCGTTTCGGTGCCCATTTATCCCAACGTGAATGCCGACACGCTTAAATACATTCTGAAGCACAGCGAATCGAATATTCTTTTTGTAGGAAAATTAGACGACTGGGATTTTATGAAAGACGGATTAACGCCAGAAGTGCAGTGCATCAGTTTTCCTTTCTACACAGTAAAGCAAGAAGGCTTTTTATACTGGGACGATTTGCTGAAACAGCACGAGCCGATGCCAGGCAATTTCAATCCCGATTTGGATAATCTTATGAGTATCATTTACACTTCAGGAACCACCGGAAATCCGAAAGGCGTGATGCAGTCGTTCCGCACTTTTTCGTGGGCTATCACCACCGGAAAACAATTTGCCGAACTGCGCGATAGCGAAGAGCGCTTCTTCTCGTATCTGCCGCTTTCGCATATTGCCGAGCGTATGCTGATTGAGTTGGGCGGGCTTTATACCGGAGGCGAAATATGGTTTGCTGAAAGTCTCGATTTGTTTGTGAAAAATCTGGCAGAAGCCCAACCTACTATTTTCCTTGCCGTGCCCCGCATCTGGACCAAATTCCAAATGGGTATTCTGCAAAAACTACCTCAAAACAAGCTGAACATTCTGCTCAAAATTCCCATCATCAACAATATTATTCGCAAAAAAGTAAAAACCGGATTGGGGCTTCAGCATGTGCGTCATTATCTCACCGGTGCTGCGCCCATTTCTCCATCATTGGTGCTGTGGTGGGAAACGCTGGGCGTGGAACTCGAAGAAGTGTATGCCATGACCGAAAACTGCGCCATTTCGCACGCCAACAAAAAACCCAATTTCAAATTGGGCACACAAGGCATTCCCATGCCGGGCGTAGAAATGAAATTGAGCGATGTGGGAGAAATTTTAGTGAAAGTGCCCTGCAACATGTTGGGCTATTATAAAGAACCCGAAATGACTGCCGCCACACTGAAAGACGGCTGGCTGCACACCGGAGATAAAGGCGTAGTAGATGCAGATGGCTTTTTGAAAATTACCGGCAGGGTGAAAGAAATTTTTAAAACCGATAAGGGAAAATATATTGCGCCCGCACCTATCGAAATGAAAATTGCCAAGAATCATTTTATAGAACAAGTGTGTGTGGTGGGCAGCAGTTTGCCCCAACCCATCGGGTTGGTGGTGCTTTCGGCAGATGGAAAAGAAAAAGAAAAAGACTACATCGAAAAAAGCCTGAGCAAAACTTTGGAAATCATTAATCCTGAATTGGAAACGCACGAACGCATCCACAGGTTGGTGATATTGCGCGAAGACTGGACTATTGAAAACGGCATGTTAACGCCCACCATGAAAATTAAACGCGGACCGATTGAAGATCGTTTTCAACCGCACTATGATGTGTGGTATAGCCATCAATCGGCTGTAGTTTTTGAGTAGAAACGCTGTATTATGTTTCGAAAAACATCCTTTTTTGTGGTAATCTTCTGCGTGTTTTTTTCGTGCAAAAAAAATAAAACACCATTGCATGAAGGAGAAATTATCTGGACAGGCGCAGTTGCGGCAGACGGCTGCGGCTTTGTGATTCAAACGGGCGGTTACACTTTTCATCCTTTAAACCTTCCTTCGGAATATGAGCAGGATAGCCTGAAAGTTTGGGTGGATTTGCGTTTTTCAGAAGAGCGTTTTTTCTGCGGAATAATTCCCGAATCCTTAGTTTCGGTAGAAGTGAAGCAAATCAGAGCAAGATAGCTGCTCACAAAAATATGTTCCATATTTCCTGCTGAAAGGCAGCTTGAATTTCCACGATATTTCAAATTTGTTTCTAACAAAACAATATCGCTATATTTGTGTTGTTCCTAAATAATAATAATTCTCTTTTAAGAAAACGTATCTATTGCTATGGTTGAAATCATTGAAAAATTAAAGCAAAAAGAACTGCGCATTACTCCGCAAAGGGTAGCTATTTTGGAAGCCATATACAAGCTGAACAATCACCCTACTGCCGACAATATTATTAACTACATCAAGAAAAACCATCCGAATATTTCGATTGGAACGGTATATAAGGTATTGGATTCGTTGGTAGAAAACAATTTGTTGGAAAGGGTGAAAACGGAAAATGACATTATGCGTTATGACCCGTTTTTATCAAAACATCATCACTTGTATTGTATTGAAACAGAAAAAATTGAAGACTACGAAGACAACGAATTGGATGAGCTGATAA